>JAPUIL010000161.1 GCA_027297085.1 Verrucomicrobiota bacterium
ACCGCCCTGAGGCGCTTCATTCTGAGAATCACCACCCGCGTCTTCGATGTCAGACAATTGAGCATTTTGTAGTCGAGATCTTCCGCTGCCGCAAAATACAAATCTCCTTCCATATTAACGGTCACGACCGCGGACGGTGCAGCGCGATTGAAAGGCACTTCATCGTATCCACTGTCGGAACGTGGAACCAGTTGAGTAAGATCGGTTTCACCGGTTACCCTGAGAAGAATTACCAAGGACAAAGTGACCCCGACAAAAATCGCATACTCGAGCGGAAACACCAGGGTCGAGCTCAAGGTCCCAAATAGAACCATGCGGGAGTGCTTACTCGATTTCCAGGTAAGGACCAATCGATGTTTGTCGATCATAGTAAAAGCAACTACAATCAAAATTCCTGCCAGACTCGCCTTAGGAATGAAGTTGGCCACATCCGCCAGCAGTAAAATCGTCAACGCCGTCCAAACCGCGGAAAACACGGCGGCCATTCGGGTGCGGCCGCCTGACTTAAAACATACAGCGGTCCGTGTAAACGATCCGGATCCGGCGAAACAGGAAAAAAACGATCCGGCAATATTACCGGCTCCTTGGCCAATGAACTCCTTGTTGAAGTCCAGCCGTTGCCCCGATTGCCCGGCTACAGCTCGCGCGATTGAGGCCGCTTCAATGAGTCCGAGCACCGCAAGGGCCGCAGCTCCCAGACCGAGTTCGCGAGTTAAATCAAAAGGCGGCGGCAATAAAAACTCCGGCATATGAAAGATCCCCGAAAAACTGGCCTTAATCGGCCCGATATCCTTCACAATTTCAATCTTATCGGCCCCCATGCCCAATTGATGCCAACCCATCAGGTAGGAAAACAGCCCGGTGAGCACGATGGCAATAAATGCGCCGGGGAGACGGGCATTGAATCGCGGTATTAGAATCACTAGCGCGATGGTTAGCAAGCCAACGACCAAGCAATACAGGTTCGTCTGAGGTAAATGCAGGATCGTCTCGATAACGACTTCATAGAACCGCTCCGGCCGCTCCAGGAACGTTACCCCTATCAAGTTCTTTACTTGATTAAAGGCGATGAGGATACCGGCACCCGCAGTAAACCCAATCACGACAGATTGCGACACATAGCGGATAACTCCACCCATGCGCAACAGACCAAAACTCAATTGAATCAATCCGACCATGAAGGTCAGCAGCAAGACAATTTCAATGTGACTTATGCCGTATTTTGCAGGCAGGTGAGCTGTTAAACTCAATATCACCATACAGAGTGCATTTGTGGGACCGGTCACCAGGTGATTGGAGCTTCCGAACAATGCCGCAACCGCACAAGTAATCATCGCAGTATAAAGTCCGTACACGGGTGGCAGTTCGGCAATCACTGCATAAGCCATTGCCTGAGGCACACCCATTACCGCCACGGTTAGCCCGGCAATCGAATCCCCCTTCAAATCTGTCTTCAAATACTCAGCCACTGAAGAGGGCGAGAATTTAAAGTTCAAAACAGGAAGTTTCATACACCAATAAAGAAGAGAATTATCATGGTATTCACTTTTCAGGCACAGGCAAGCTTACAGCACCCTGCCTTTAAACATTTCAAACAACTTCCTAAAGTAAGGTGTATTTTCCCAAAAGACCCCGCACTTCGTCCACCGGAAGACCCATAATATTGGAACACGAGCCATCCCAACAATCGATGATCAATTCTTTCCCTTCCTGTATGCCGTAAGCTCCTGCTTTATCGAGGGGATTTACCAGCTTGAAATACCGGCTAATAAGATCGTCGTCAAACGACTTGAATCTTACATGGCTTGTTACGGTGATCACTTCCTCGATTTGCAGGCTGTGGTTGGATAAACACACAGCCGTATAAACGCAATGGGTACGCCCACTCATCCGACTTAACATAGCCCGGGCTTCTGCCAGGTCGGCGGGTTTGTTTAGTATCTCCTCACCGAGTGCCACAGTCGTATCAGAACCCAACACCCAGTTTTCCGGATTTCGCTGTGCAACCCAGCCCGTTTTCAGTTTGGCATTGGTTTCCACCAATTTCTGAGGATCGTCTAGGTAATTCAATTCCTCAACCTGCGGCAAGACCACCTGGAAAGTTACTCCCATGGATTGGAGCAGTTCTTTTCGCCGGGGAGAGCCTGAGGCCAATATAAGCATAACAGGAAAAAAGAATGAATTTGCCCGGGAGGTAAATCCGATATGCGAATCAAGTAGAAAAACACTATTTCCTTTTCTCCCCTTCAACTATCCTTCTAATGCCAAACATGCGGATTGGAATCGCACAGATAAATACGACCGTGGGAGACATTCCGGGCAATTCGGACCGGATTATTGCAGCCTATAAGCAGCTTTGCAGCGAAGGAGCCGAGTTGGTGGTATTTTCAGAGCTGGTCATTACCGGGTATCCCCCGAGAGACCTGCTATTCAAACAGCACTTTGTGCCGGACAATGAAAAAGCTTTGCTCAAGATCGCTCAACACGCTGACACCATTCCCATACTCTTGGGCTTCGTGGAAACCAACACAGAAAAGGTCGGGCGCAACTTCCACAACGCCGCTGCCTGGTGCCGGGGTGGCCAGGTCTATAAAATTTTCCGCAAATCTCTACTACCATCCTACGACGTGTTTGATGAAGACCGTTACTTTCAACCGGCAGAGCGGCCAGAATGTATCCAGTTCAAGGGCATCAAAATCGGAGTGACCATTTGCGAGGATATTTGGACCCACCCCATCGTGGAAACCCGCCACCGCTACCAGACCGATCCATTAAAGATCCTGGCCGAAGAAAAGGTCGACCTGATCATCAATTTATCAGCCAGCCCCTGGCACAACGAGAAAAACGAAATTCGCACCACTCTCATCACCGATGCAGCCAGCCAATGTCACTGCCCTGTGGTTTACTGCAATCTTGTTGGCGGTAACGACGAGCTTATCTTCGATGGTCGTAGCCTGGTCGCTAACGAAAAGGGCGATATTATCTGCGCGATGGAGGCCTTTCAGGAAGACCTCAAGGTTGTCGATATGGAGGACCAGCATTCCCGAATCGCACCCACCTACATGCAGTCTGAAATGAAAGATATCCGCGAAGCCCTGGTTTTGGGATTACGGGATTACGTCCACAAATGCGGTTTTAAAAAAGCACTGATCGGACTCAGTGGTGGAATTGACTCAGCGGTTACCGCTGTTATTGCCCAAGAAGCCCTCGGTGCGGAAAATGTTTTCGGTATTAGCCTGCCATCCAGTATTTCAAGTCAGCATAGTCAGGACGACGCCCGCGACCTGGCGGAAAATCTCGGCATCAAATTTCACTATCTGCCCATTGCCGATGTCGTTCAGGCATCTGAAAAAACCCTCCAGACCTTGTTCGAAGGACAGGAGCGAGATGTGACCGAGGAAAACATTCAGGCCCGGGCTCGAGGTTTACTCCTCATGGCTCTGTCTAATAAATACGGAGCGCTTCTCTTGACTACCGGTAATAAGAGCGAACTGGCCGTTGGTTACTGCACCCTCTACGGCGACATGTGCGGAGGCCTGGCTGTCATTTCGGACTTACCCAAAATCAAAGTCTATGACCTGGCCCGGCACATAAACCGCAAAGAGGAGATCATCCCCAATTCGACTATCACCAAACCACCCTCCGCCGAACTTCGCCCCGACCAAAAGGACGAAGACAGCCTGCCACCCTACGATGTCCTAGACGCCATTCTCAAAGCCTATGTGGAAGAAGGACGATCCCGAGCTGACATTGCCGCCATGGGTTATGACCCGGAAATAGTCAACGATGTGGTCCGCAAAGTGGATCTCAACGAATACAAACGCAAACAGGCCGCACCCGGTCTAAAAATTACTCCGCTCGCTTTCGGAGTCGGTCGCCGAATTCCTATCGTGCAGAAGTATGTCCACTAATCCGAATGGCACTCACTTAAGCGGTTTTTTGTCAAATATCGAAGCAAGACCGGCTTCGGGGTCATTCCT
>JAPUIL010000162.1 GCA_027297085.1 Verrucomicrobiota bacterium
CGATGTATTCTCCAAATACTCCTACAACAAAATTGCCGGATCCGTCATCTAAGGCGTTGGGCGGACCAAAGGGGACTTTTTTGAAAGAACTTTGGTCCAGGTCGAAAATGATGAGCGAAATCAGCAGAAGCACACCAATCACAAGGAAGAAAAATCCGGTGACAGGGCGCGATTTACCGCTGTAGGAGCCAAAGGTGGTTTTGGGCCTACCTTTGGACGTTTTTTTAGGTTTCGCCATGGTGATTACTTAGAAACTAGGTTTCGCGGATTGTGTGACAATGGCTGGATTTGAATTTGACGCTTGATTAACATTTTTTGCAAGTGTGCTAACTTGCTGATATAGAAGGACAATTGAATCTTTAGTACTGTGCCTAAATTCAAGTCAAACGAGCCGCCGGATGGTTGTGGATGAGATGGGAGTTGAAAGTTGTTTTTTTGGAACCAATCAAAATTGTTTTTGGCTCCAAAAGAAATGCAACCATAGTAGATTTTTTCTGAATTAAAAGTATCTATTCCTAAATCTGAATGAATTATGACTTCACCCATCGCCTTTAACCCTTTGTACATGGAGCGCGTCTGGGGAGGCCGGGCCCTTGAAGAAAAATTAAACCGTACCCTTCCAGAGGGAAAGGTGATTGGTGAAAGTTGGGAGGTTGTTGACCGGCCCGAAGCCCAGTCGGTTGTACAGGGTGGTCCCTATGCGGATTTAACGCTCCGGGAGCTACTTCAGCGCCATGCCCACGAAATCATGGGACCTGATTACGATCCCGATAAACCCTTCCCCATTCTCATCAAATGGTTGGATTGTCAGGAGAAATTGAGTTTGCAGGTTCATCCTCCCGCAAAAGTGGCAGATCAACTGAATGGGGAGCCGAAAACGGAAAACTGGTACATTGCCGACGTGGATCCGGGAGCGGAATTGATGGTGGGCTTGAAACAAGGAGTTACCCGTGAGTCTTTTGAGGCTGCACTGAAGAACAATGAGTTGGAGCCATTGGTTCACAAAGCTACCGTAGCGCCTGGTGACTCTGTATTTGTGTGGAGTGGCCGCATTCATGCGATTGGCGGAGGAAATTTTATCCTCGAGATTCAACAGAATTCCGACACGACCTATCGCGTCTACGATTGGGGTAGGGTAGGTCTGGACGGCAAGCCGCGTGAATTGCATGTGCAAGAATCCTTGGACTCTATTGAGTTCAACGACTTTGAACCCGAACCTCAGCGTAATACCCAACCCGGGGATACTCTGGCAGACTGTGATGAATTTCGTATACGCAAGGAGGGCGTGGGCAATGGCCGGAGCCTGTCTTTTCCTGACGCCAGCCCACCGGTTTTATTCAATGTGTTATCAGGAATAGTCGTGGTTCAAGGAGAAGATACCCATTCGTTCCATAACGGGGACACTTTCCTTCTTCCTTACCGGGGAAACTTTGAGGTGACTAGTACGGAAGAAGCGGTGGTCCTAATCACAGATCAGTTTGCCTAGTCATTGTTCTGGAGAGGTTCAACCGATCTCGGAGTATGTGAAAATTAGTGAGCAAGGATTGCTTGAACTTGTTCTAAAATCCGCTTTCTTTAGGCGGTTCCAATTATGAAAGCAGAGGAAAAAGACCAAACAACCGAAGAGAAAGTTGAAACGCCAGCCGCTGAAGAAGCCGAAGCCTCGGTAGAGGATGCGCCTGACGCTCAGGAAGACACTCCCGTGGAGGAAAAGGAATTAACCGTTGAAGAACTACTGGACCAAAGCCGGAAGGAAAAAGAAGATTTGTACGAAAAAGTGCTCCGGGCAGCGGCCGATTTCGAAAATTTTCGTAAACGGGTACTCCGGGAAAAAGACGAGCTTCGCAAATTTGCCGTTTCTGGATTAATCGAAGATTTGCTTCCGGCCCTGGACAACCTGGAACTGGGGATGGCAGCCGCCGGCAACCAAACGGAAGCCAAAGCGGTTGCGGATGGATTCCGCATGGTGGCTCTGCAGATCGCGAGCATTCTTCAGTCCAACGGGCTTGAATGCGTCGATCCGCAGGGTGAAGACTTTGATCCTAATTTACACGAAAGTGTTGAAATCCGACCCAGCGATGACGTCGAAGATCACAAAATCATCCAAGTAGTGCGGAAAGGTTATACTTTGAATGGACGAATACTTAGGGCTGCCAATGTGATCGTGTCCAGTGGTCCCGCCAAGGAAAACGAAGGAGACAGTTAACCATGGCGGATGATTATTACGAAATGCTAGGTGTGGGCAAAGACGTCTCCGATGAAGAGCTGAAAAAGGCTTATAGGAAACAGGCCTTAAAGTTCCACCCCGATCGGAATCCTGATGACAAGGGAGCCGAAGAGCAGTTTAAAAAGGTTTCTCATGCCTACGAAGTCCTCAAAGATTCCGAGAAGCGCGCAGCCTACGATCGTTATGGTCCTCAAGCCTTTGAAGGCGGTGGCATGGGAGCAGGCGGCGGAGGTGGTTTTCATGACCCTTTTGACATGTTTCGCGAAGTTTACGAGGGCGGCGGAGGCAGCGGCTTCGGCGGTATCTTTGATGAATTATTTGGAGGAGGAGGCCGCGGCAGTGGTCAAGGCGGTGCTCGCGCCGGCGCCAACCTTCAATATGATTTAACCGTCAATTTGGAAGAAGCAGCAAGCGGAGTGGAAAAGGAGATTTCGTTTCGCCGTGCGGTTAGCTGTGATCATTGCGGAGGTAATGGCGCAGAACCGGGCACCAGTAAAAAAACCTGTAACACCTGCGGAGGTGCAGGTCAGGTTACTGCTTCCCGAGGATTTTTTCGGATCAAGCAAGCTTGCCCGACCTGTCATGGAACCGGTTCGATTATAGATACACCGTGTAAACAATGCTCGGGTGAAGGCAGGGTCATGAAAACGAGTCAGACTCAGGTCAAAGTACCAGCCGGAGTAGATAGCGGTTCACGATTACGCTTGTCCGGAATGGGTGAAGCAGGAGTTGGTGGCGGTCCCACTGGAGACTTGATCATCGTCATCCATGTAAAAGATCACGAGATTTTCGACCGCGATGGAGATGACCTGTATTGTCAGATTCCAATCAAGTTTACTTTGGCTGCACTGGGTGGAGCTATTGATGTGCCTACCTTGAGTGGGCGGGCATCCTTAAAAATTCCCTCAGGTACCCAATCCGGGACTATTTTCCGCATGCGTAAAAAAGGCATGACATCCCTTCGAGGCTATGGTGCGGGTGATCAGTACATTACCGTTCATGTGGATGTGCCCAAGTCCCTTACTGGGAAACAGAAAGAAATGCTTGAAGCTTTTGCCAAAGAGTCCGGAGATGATCGCGAGCCAGTTGGCAAAACGTTTTTTAAAAAGGCTAAGCAGTTTTTCGACGAGCAATAATATTTTCAGTTAGGCTGGCACGTTCATCCATGTCCCTAATTCAGGTATCCTTTCGCATTTCCGGAGAACCGGTTTCTTATCTCGAAGATTTGCTCTATGAAATAGACGACTGACATCGATGATGTTCGCAGTACTTACTGCGAAAAACTAGCCCGTTTGGATAATTCAGGTACCTTTGCCAGCCGTTCTCTGGATGAATGGAGTGACTTGGTGATCGATTTGGATTAAGCCTTTGGTTTTGGCTCGGCAAGGAACCCTTCCACAATCACGTGGACTTCGCCCAGGTTTTCTATCCCAAGGTCGTCTCGAATAGCTCGTGTGATCTGATTTTGCAGTTCGTTGGAAATATCTTGAAGCCGGGTTTTTACCCGGAGCTTTAGGCGAACCTTGATGATAATCTGCCCCTTCTTTTTTGAAATATCGCCGCGTGCCCGGCCTACTTCGACAAACTGTTCGCAGGTGCGTTGAATGATTTCCTGGATGGCGGAGCGGGAAATTTCGACTCTTCCGTCTTCGTTATTAAAAACCAACAAGTTTTTTTTGCCTAATTTGAGGAACAGAACCACGAGTACGATAAAGAGTATGCCTAGTGGAATCAGGAACATCAGGGTTAAGCTAAAGGGTTCTACCCCGAATTTGTCTGTGAGTGCTTGCATAAAAGTCTCCTGTGGAAGAAAGGGTCAGGCTGTATGGAATTTTGTAATCTGTCGAAAAAAAAGGCGGACTCGAAAGCCCGCGTTTGAAAGTTTAAAAAGTCAATTTACTCATCCATGGACATGCCGCCGTTAGCCGCTGATCCGGGGTGGTCATCCTTGGATTTTACTCCCTCAATGACGACATCCACACGTTCGACCATTTTACCAGTCATGTTTTCGACGCGCTCTTTAACCGCCAACTGCACCTCGTAAGCACACTTGGCCAGCTCCACACCATACTTCAGTATGAGCCGTATTTCTATGAGGTAATTGGAATTTTCGCTTTCGGTTACCCGCACTCCGCTTTGGGAGGATTCCTTTTTAGAAAATATTTCGGCGATGCCGTCTACGAAGCTGCCAGCTACGGCAAAAACTCCTGCATTTTCCAAGGCTGAGAGGCGCACGATGTTGGCAACAACAACATGATTGATCTTTATATCACCGAGAGAATTGGTTTCTTCCGTGGTGATGGATGGGATAGTTTTGGTATCCGTTTTATCGGTGTCCATGATTATTCGAGGTTGTGGTTCGATTGAATTAAGTTATCCAGGTTTGTGCGCTCAACAAACTCCTCCACAAATTTGGTGGTAGCTTTACCGCTCCGAAAAACCGGATCTTGCATGATTACTTTAGAAAAGGGAATCGTTGTTTTGATCCCACTGATAATAAATTCTTCCAGAGCCCGATACATTCTGTCCATGGCGATCTCCCGGCTGCGGCCGTAGGTGATGAGTTTCCCGATCATACTGTCGTAATAGGGAGGGATGACATACCCGCCATATACATGAGAATCGACTCGTACGCCGTGCCCTCCTGGCGGGTAGTATAGATCGATAGTTCCTGGGCAGGGCGCGAAGTTTTTCAGAGGATCCTCCGCGTTGATTCGGCATTCGATCGCGTGCCGGTTGATCACGATATCCTCTTGATTCAAGCGGAGATGCTGTCCGTCAGCGATGCGGATTTGCTCTTTGATCAAGTCAGTATCGGTCACTTCTTCAGTAACCGGGTGCTCAACC
This sequence comes from Verrucomicrobiota bacterium, assembly GCA_027297085.1. GTDB lineage: Bacteria > Verrucomicrobiota > Verrucomicrobiia > Opitutales > UBA2995 > UBA2995. The sequence continues at coordinate 5,075 of JAPUIL010000162.1, forward strand.
TGAATCCGGGTGTTCATCTCGATGAAATAGAAGTTTCCCTTTTCATCGACGAGAAATTCAATGGTGCCTGCATTTTCGTAACCGACTGCCTTTGCTGCTTTGACGGCGATGCTTCCCATTTTTTCGCGAAGTTCTTCGCTGAGGAAAGGGGAAGGTGCTTCTTCGATCAATTTCTGGTGTCGGCGCTGCACGGAACAGTCACGTTCACCCAGGTGAATGACTTTACCGTGTTTATCGGCCAAAATTTGAAACTCAATATGCCTCGGATTTTCGATAAATTTTTCAAGGTAGACTGAACCATCGCCAAAGGCTTTTTCAGCCTCGGCTCTAGCCACTTCGAATTCCTTGGCGAAGGCCACACTGTTGTGTGCAACTCGCATGCCCTTGCCGCCCCCGCCAGAAACTGCTTTTACGAGGACGGGGTAACCGATGGATTCCGCAACTTTGACGGCTTCACTGACCGATTTCACCACGCCGTCGCTACCCGGGACAGTTGGCACGCCGACTTTGCGGAAAGATTCAATTGCCAGAGCTTTGTCTCCCATCTGCCGGATGACCGATGAGCTGGGTCCGATAAAGATGATTTTACAGGATTCACATTGTTCTACGAAATCCGCCTTTTCAGAAAGAAAGCCGTAGCCCGGGTGAATGGCGTCTACATTCGAGATTTCTGCCGCACTGATGATACGGTCGGTTCTCAAGTAGCTCTCTGCTGGTTGTGGGGGTCCAATACAAATGGCTTCGTCAGCCAGTTGTACATGCAGGGACTGTTCATCGGCCTCCGAGTAAACGGCAAGTGTCTTGATGCCGAGCTCTCGACAAGCTCGAACAATTCGAAGTGCGATTTCGCCTCGATTGGCGATTAGGATCTTATTGATCATTAAAACGACCGGTTAGGGCTGCTTTACTTTGAACAAAGGTTGCCCGTATTCGACAGAATCACCATTTTCCACCAGGGCCTGCTTAATATCACCTTCTAATTCGGCAGGGATCTCGTTCATCACCTTCATTGCTTCGATGATGCAAACCGTGGTGTCTTTGTTTACCGTGTCGCCTTCCTTGACGAATACCGGGCTTTCTGGTGATGGGGCGCGGTAGAAAGTGCCAACCATTGGGGACTTAATCACAACTATTCCCTTTTCTTCCTCTGATGCTTGTTTCTCTACCGTAGCGGGTGCGAGTGCTGCTTCTGTGGGCTGCTGAACGTAGGCTGGCATGGGTGCTGGGTAAGGAACTGCTGTTTGTGGGACGTTGCTTTTATTCTCATCACTTCGACATATGCGCAGCTTGAGGCCTTCTTCCTCGATCTCAAACTCAGTGAGAGAGGAACGTTTCATGATTTCGATGATCTGTTTTATTTGTTTTAGGTCCAAATTGAAGCGTGGTTAAAGTGTGCCTGCTCCCAACTTGGGAGGCTCTGGGACTTGGTTTGGTGAGTAGGTATTAACAAATCGTGATACTTATTCCAAAAACGTTGAATGCCAGCATTAAAGGGTTTGGGGGAAATATCCACAAAAATCAGGACAGCGCATGCTTGGGAATTTGGCTGGTTTCGCAAGGATTTCCTTTATTTACGGAATTCGAACTCCAATAGCTCCTTCTTGTCTTCTTCGTCTGGGACCGGGTTTGAATCAAAAAGGTTAAATGGGCTAATGGCAAAGCGCCATACCGGTTTTGTCAGTGTCCCCTTCAGGTTGATCGATGCAATGTGGCTTAAAGGATCAAAAATAGGCATAATAATGCTGGAAAGGAGGGGTATGTCTGTTTCGCGCAGAAGAAATAGCCGAACTTGGAAATCCAGATTAGATTTGCCGGTATAATAATCGCCAATTCCCTCCAGACGCGCTGTATTACTGGTCATGACCAGATCTGGAAAGGTCATTTTGCCGTCATCCCATGCAAAGTAAGCTTTGGCGGTATTGAGCCGCAATTTCGTAAAGGGTATGAGACTCGACAAGGGACCAAACAGGGGAATCTCAGCGAGATTTCCTTCCGAGATTTCAATATTTCCCTTGGCCATAACCCGGTCGAGCCCATATCCAGCCGGAGAAATGCCACTTGCATGAACCTTGAGTTTCCCTTCAAGGGGTTTGGAATCTTTTTTTGGTTTTGGTTTTTCAGAAATTTTTTCCTCTTCGGGAACTTTTTTTATCTTAGCGATCCGTTTTAACGTCTCTGCCAGATCGGCGTCCTCGATATTAAAATCAAAAATCAAGTAGGATTGTTCGTCTTGTCTAAGAAACGAGATTTCCCCTTCCCCTCTTCCGCCCGCGAAATCGAAAATAGCATCGTGCAAGAGAACATCGCCGTGGTCATAATGTCCATCCACCTGCAGGCTATCCAGAGGAAAGTCATATACCGTCATGGGGCTTTCCGTATCAATTGTGAAAAGTACGTCCTGCCAGTTACTGTCATTCTCGAAGTTAAACTCTCCTAGCAATGTTATCGTCGGATTTCCTTCCCAGGTGTAGGGCTCGATGATGCGTCTTCCGCCTTCGCCGAAAAGCTCCATCGATGGGTCGAGATCGATATTGGAGGAAATGTCGACTAACACGTTCTTCAACTGGCTCTCCACAAGCTGCCTTTGAAATTGACCTGAGGCTTGACCTTCCGCTCGCTTCAGGTGCAACTCGATCGCGTCAATGTAGTTTGGCCGGATAAACATTTTGCAGGAAGCCGCGTCAAAATGCATGCCCTTAAGGTTGATATTCTCGGCTTCTGCATAGCCGAAAAGGGTCAATTGCTTTTTATAGGAAAAGGCATTTCGGATAGACATATCCATGAAGGGCAGCTCACCTTTGATATCCAGGTAATCAAAAGTTTTCTTCCACCAGTCGCGCCACCAGATATCGATATCGTGGGGTCGAAACAGACCAACCATGGTAAAGCGGTAAAACCGGTCCTTTAAATCCTGTTTGAATGTGCAATACAGATCGTTGCCATAGCCTCCGGCTTCAAGGCGAGTAACATCTGCTTTTGTCCCCTGGAGGGTGCCTCTCGCCCGAGCCCATTTGAAGGGAGTTTTAATGATATCAATGTCACGCGTTTCTGCCCGGTATCGTGCTTCAACTCCTTCAAGATTTCCTGGGTAAGTAAATTCGATATCCAGATAAAGTGGGCGGTGTTGTGTTGACCAACGCAATTTCCACAGGTGGTCAAATTCCGGCCTGGCAAATACGCGCTCAAGGTTTACCGAACCGGTCAGCGAACCACCGGCGGTCATGTTTTTCCAGTTTCCTTGAATGGAGGCTTCCAAGGTCCCGTCGTAGAAAGAGGAGATCAGGGTTCCTTGCGCTTCTTCTCGATTGAGAACTTGTCCAGTGAATACGGCCTGGTCGACGGTGGTACCCTGAACTATAATCTCGCTAGTGGTTGCCGCAACTTGGAACGGGAATACGCTTTCAAGGTTTTGAATGGGCCGATCCTGCCATATCGACAGGGCTACTTTATTTACCTGTAGCTGAAGGTCATCGTATTCAACAAGCTCCGCTGTCAGTTGTATAGGCTTCCGCAACACCAGCTCGGGTAGGATTTGGGCGACTGCTGTTTGCCGAATTTGTTTAGCGCCTGGTAAACCTTCCCATGCGAAACTCTCGGCTTCCGTTGCCACTTCAACCACAAATTCTGATCTTGAGGGGCTGTTGAAATGCATTACCGCCTTAGGAGATTCAAAGCACTGTAGAATTTTTTTGTAGTCTGAAAGTATACGTGACAACTGAAGGTATTGAAGGTATAGATCCGGTCGTTCCTCTTCCCTCTCTCTGGGCTGGGTCAATTTTCTAATCAAGGTCGTCAGGTCACCATTGGCTGAAAGATCCAGATGACCGAACTTTGCCGTGAGAAAGTGGAGGTTCCAACTGTCCCAGTGTTTTGTCACTTCCAGGTTGATCTGAGTTACCATCCGATCCGTTGTGCCGGACAAGGAGACGACTGCCGGAGTATAGAAGTGGGCATTAGAGAGCCGGACTTTATCAAACGGCGGCCTTTTCAATATAAGAGCTGCGTAGTTAATATCCAAATACAATGCATCCATCTGAAGCGCCGGTTCTTCCAAACGTGTAAACGAGAGCTGGGCATCTTCAATTAGCAGATTGCCACCGAAATCGAGCGTAATCTTCCCGTATTTTAAGTCGAGGCCCTGTTCGTTCAACGCCTCGTTGATAAATCCCTCCAGCCGATCCGGAACCGGTAGTTCATCGTAGTAAATACTCAACCCCAATCCTGCCAGAAGCAGCATCAATGAAAATATCAAGACGAACATAACCAGGTTTTGGCACTTGATCAGACACCGCGTCATGAAAGAGCGCTTCTTCTTAACAAGGTATGACATGGGTGGTTCGCCGGTGTATTTGGCTAAAGTCCGTATCCAATAAAGATTACGGATTGAAAAACATTATTGACTGGGTTCGGCCGGTTCCGGTTCGAGCACGGGTGCGGTGTGCAGTGGCACATTTTCCGGTTCTGGCTCCGCGCCGGGATCAAACCTTGAAAACGTCAGCTTGAAAAATGAATCAGTAAATTCCTGTGTCGTGTAAAAGACCCTGCCTTCGGATTGAATGCCGGCAATAGCGTTCGTACCGCTTAAGCGTTCGGTTATCCAGAGTTGGGTGGTCCACGGAGGAGTCTCGGTGTTTTTCGATGATTCGAAAAGGAGGTCCATCCGGAATTTCCAGGGTACATTATCAAAGGAATCCTCAATAAATTCGCGCGCTTTAATTGATTTTGACTGGGCTACCAATGAAAGCAAGCTTTCGCGTCCTTCCTCATCTGGTTCATCGGCAGCCGCAACGGCATCCCAAGTGGGTGTAACCTCGTTGAGCACGGAGTTATAGATGATACTATCGCCGGCGATTTCCCATACCGTGATACCCACCAGTTTAGCGTCTGCAGGTTCTTCATGAAGGATCCGCAGGTGGTAGGTAAATGT
>JAPUIL010000163.1 GCA_027297085.1 Verrucomicrobiota bacterium
GCCATTTTTACACACCCCTGTTCACACTAAGTTGATAGATTGACCCCGTTAAGCCGCGAGAATTGAACAGCTAGCTCGTTCTTCTCACCACTTGCGAGTCATGGTTAACCATTTGCTAGCTGCATGAAGGAAGCCAGGACAAAGTCGCTTGAAAAGGAGTACAGCCTATGTTTGTCATGGCATATATCGACGCTGCCACAGGAGCATTACTGCTCCAAGCGTTGATCGGATCAGGTTTGATGTTTATGGTGATGCTTCGATTTTACTGGAGCAAAGTGAAGCGAATTTTCAGCCGAAATGTCTCAAGCGATGAGGAGGGCGGTAGCGGAACGGCGGATTGAAGATTTCCCGCGGGATGTTGGCTCAAAGCTGATGTCGTCCACCGGCTGCTAGTTAGTCCTCAGGAGCCGGGGCAGAATGTCATGAGGGCTCGCATCAGACAGCCAGTACCGAAAAGCATATTATCCCGGATTTGATGGTCAGGAATTTCGCATAAAAAGGGGATGATTTCGATGTGGAAGGCCCTTACACAAAAATCATTGCTAGCCCGCATCCTTCAATTAGGCGGCGCGGCCTCTGCTGGTATTTTTGCAAGTTTCTTATTGACAGCATACCTGATTATTTCGGGAAACCGGGATGATATAAATTCTCCTGAGCTTTTTACAGCTTATTTCCTCACCGCTTCTGCTGTGCTCACAGTCTTGTTGCTTCTTCTGTTGTGGATCCTCCCTCTCAACTTCGCGAAGTTTCTCGCTTTCGGAATAGTGTCTTATGCGTTGGTCGCGCTGGCACTGGACGCTGTGCTGCCTCTAGGGATAAGTGAACTGGAAACAGGGAGAGAGAGCGCGTCGGCAGCACCCCTGTGGGGGTCTCTACTACAAATCGCGGGAACGCTCGGGCTTATGGGGCTGCTCTGGCGGTTGCCCCTGCCTTTGGTAGGAAGGCTAGGCTGGACTCTAGTCGCGCTTGTCGTTGCGACTACAGCCATCCCCACTTTTGTACTACAGGATGCTAATCCGCCCCAGGCTGCTGCCGCGGCGCCTATTGATAATAAACCATCGTACAACATCTATCATGTTGTTTTTGACTCCTACTACGGACCGTGGCTTCAGCACGGGGTCAACGAACTTGAACTTGACCCTGACACTTTTTCTGGTTTTACGCATTATAGGGGAGCGCGTTCGAATTACTGGTATACCAGATATTCGTATCCTTCCTTCATGAGCGGGACGACGTACGAATCGACGATGACGATCACAGAATGGCGTGACCAAGCTGAGCGGGACTCCATGATCACGGACCTAAGAGAGGCAGGTTTCAGGACTTCATATTGGGGATTGTTAAAGAGCCGGGGGGTAGTCGGAACAGCGGATGAAGTGCATATGGAGGGGGCGGAGTTCTCGGGATTAGCCAGCGCGGAGTTGTCGGGGCTACCCAGGGTAGAGTCTGAGTTCTATACGATCCTGGATCTTTGGGCAGTTCGAGCATCTCCTGTCGGTTTGCGGCATCTGCTGTTCCAAGAGGGAAGCGGCCCGATCAGCCGTCATTTCGCACAAAAGACTTTGCCTGAACCCTCGGGAGGCTTCCCCAGTTCGGCAAACGACCGTGAAGAGATTCGAATCTCTGGAGACACCCGAAGCTACCGTTCGTTTCAGCAATTTCTCCTCTTCCTCGAAGCCGAGCAGCAACGGCCGCCGACTGGCGATTACGTCCATGTTCACGTGCAACCGCCACATGCCCCATACCAGCTCGATCGAGAGGGATTATATATCGGCGAGTCCAGCTACAACGAACAGTTGCTACTGGCGACAAATATGATGTCGATGTTTGTGGAAAGGCTCAAGGAACTCGACCATTTCGATAATAGCTTCATCATTCTGCAGTCCGATCATGGCAACGTAAGTGGCGCTGCTACAGAGTTCAGGGGCGACCCGGAGCGAGACTTCATTACTATCGACGACCCAACCAACGCCCGAATCACCGAAATGAACCTTCGAGGCGCGGATGGCCGCAAGATCGACGCCCGTTTTAGTGCGCTGCTACTGGTGAAGCTGCCGGCAACCTGTGTAGCTCAAGGAGTTGATGAGCCTTTACGGTTGGATTCCTCGCTGACGCAGTTGAAGGATCTTCGGGAATTCGTGAATCAGGTGGTGTCCGGAGAAACTGCCGATTGTAAGTTTCCGAGCCGCGAATTTTTAGATATTCAGTTGGGGATGCGCCAGCGGAACGCCCAAGGAGAGATGATGAATGCTCAGGAATTGGGATCTGGAGAATTAAATGTGTTTCGTATAGGGCAAGGAGGTAAATGGGAGATCCTACCCAACACTGGTTTCCAGTTCAAATAAGGAATGCCGCTATTAACAGATACAGAACAAATCATCAATTACGGCCAAAAATTATGGACAAAAACATGGACATAAAACATTGGACCCCAAACCAGAGGTCGACCCATAGAGCGAGCCCTATGCTGCAACGGAATCGAGCGAAAAGGAAAAGGGTTACGCAACCATACCCTACGAAACCGAGGGTAATTATACTGGGCGCGGGCCGCCCTCACCGGGGAGACCGCCCCTCGGCCGTTCTCCACACCTCTGGTGAAAAGCGAGTCTTGGACTGGACCTTAGGGGCATTTAATCAAGTAATGCAAGCGGAGGTCCACTTCATCAGTGGGTACCGGCTCGACGACATTGTTAGCACGTATCCCGACATCCACATTTCGGTCAACCCGAATTGGGAAAGCCAAGGGAGTTTAGGTTCTCTGCTAGCAGCTCCATTAAATCCAGGCCAAACCACCTATGTCTGTTATGCAGACATTGTAATTTCCAGTGATAGCGTGCGGTTGCTCAGCCAGGCCGATGGAGACGTGAATCTATTGGCCGATCGGTCATGGCGCCATCGTTATGAGGGCAGATCCGACACGGACCTGGCCTCTGCTGAAAAACTCTGCATCGCTGACAATCTAGTAGTTGAAATAGGTTCGGATATACCGGTAGAGAAAGCGGACGGCGAGTTTGTAGGTCTGGTTAAGCTCTCACCAGCAGCCGTCGATCATTTATTGGAGATAGCCGAGAGTAAGCGGCAAACCCTTGGCTCATTTGGTATTCCGAGACTCATTCAAGAGTTCCAGGACGCAGGATTTAAGGTGCGTCCCATAGAAATTGAAGGCGGGTGGGCCGAACTTAATGCTCCTCAAGACCTGGCCCGGTTCGCTCTTGGCACGAAGGCCGATACCTTAGAGCGGCTGCGACCCCTGGTTCGACATAGCTGCATCGGGGAACAGGTCACCTTCACGGTGGACCAATGGCAGACCGACGG
>JAPUIL010000164.1 GCA_027297085.1 Verrucomicrobiota bacterium
ATATGGCCGGAGTTGTCGGCGGAGTTGTCGGCGGCGGGTGTATCCGATTACTCGATATTCCTCGATGAGGAAACGCTGACGCTTTTCGCTGTGCAGAAGCTTGAGGACAATCATACGGCGGATCAATTGCCGGAAACGGAAATCGTTAAGAAATGGTGGAGCTTCATGTCCGATATCATGGAGTATAATCCGGATAATACGCCGGTTGCCATCCCGTTGAAAGAAGTCTTCCACATGGATTGAGCTCTGTAAGAAACCTCCTTTTCACTCCTTTAATTGTTATGAACTCCCGGTCCGTATCGTGCTTGCATCCCTCTTATACCACTTTCCACAAAGAATGCGACCGCTGTTATCCGATAGAAAGAAAATGTAAGTAGTGTCCTGGAGACTTAGAGACTGATTTTTAACCAGCAGGATCCCGAAGCCCAAATGAAATCTTAACACTCAGTACCGAGTTTGCTGCTTCGCATGCCGGACACGTCGGCCAGGATCGCATTTCGATGTCAGGCCTTCTCACTCGCAAGCGAGTTCGTTAAGATCGACTATGAGTATAGGTGCCCTTCGGCAGTCACGAGATCTTTAGATCGACAGCGAAGCGAACAACAACCGCAGGGTACCTAGGGATGAAGGACCGACACATTCAAGTCTACCTGATTCTAATTGAGTTTTGTGGGAGTGACCGCCCGTAGAACCATCTGTATATGAGCAACTATCCTTGTGAGGCAAACGGTGGCGGGGTCAATACAATGTGTCATAAAAGGACGCAAGTGTGTTGACTCGGTTAGCTTCCCATTAGATGGTAGGCTCAACTTACTAATAATTACCTCATTAAACTCTGCTCATCGTCGATGGACTAACTGCGTGACACTGCTCCGCTTGCTGAACCTAGATCGACTGCGTTTACCTACTTATTCTTCGACCTAATCAAAGTGGACGCCATACCTCTCCTACAATTTCACTATGATAGGCAACTAAGGTCAGCGAATTTACTCTATCGCTGATCGAATTGCAAAAATTCCTAACCAACAAAGACTGAAATGAATACTATTAAGAACCATTGGTTTAAAACGCTTGTTGCTGTATCGATGGCGGTCATAGCCGGTTTGCAAGGCAAACTTGCTGCCCAAGAAGACGACGAGGTTTTTGACCTTAGCCCATTCACCATTGAAGCCGGAGACAGTGAGGGATACGCGGCAACTTCGACCCTAGCTGGAACTCGACTGAAAACGAATCTGCGCGATATTGCTTCGACGATTACGGTTGTGACCAAGGACTTCCTCGAAGACACGGCGTCGACCGACTTGAAGGAGCTGTTGATTTACACAGCAGGCACCGAGGTCATTGGACCGATTGGAAATCTGGCCAACGAAGGCGGACGTAGTGGGGAAAATACGGTGACTGAAATTTTCTCCAGACCCACCGCAGTAACGCGTGTTCGCGGTCTTGCCGGTGCAACGCTCACGAGGAATTACTACGAAAGTCTCATCCCCATGGATTCCTATAACACGGAGCGCGTGACGATTAATCGTGGGGCAAATTCCATATTGTTTGGTGTCGGAAGCCCAGCTGGTATTATTAATACTGGATTGATTGCACCTTTGTTCGAGGACCGGACTCAGCTCACTGGTCGCGTGGGTTCTTATGGGGCCTACCGGGGCACTTTTGATATCGAACGGGTTTTGATAGAAGACAAACTATCGATTCGCGCAACGGGTCTTTACGAAGATACTAAATTTCAGCAGGATCCTGCATTCGAAGAGGATCAACGTATATTCCTGGCAGCGGCCTGGAAACCAACGGAAGACTTTACCATCCGCGCGAATGTTGAGCAGGGAGAAATAGACGCGAATCTGCCTCGGCAGTTCCCCTTGGTGGATATGCTTCAATTGTGGTTTGATCCGCTCGCCCGTCCAGACGGTTTGGTTCAGCCGACTCACAATGCGCTCACTACAAGAGCAAACGGCACTTATTCAAGATCCTATAATGGGCCCATGTCTTCGATTTTTGTGCCTCAGACGGTTTGGTCAGAGCTCGGTTCGACCAGGGTCAATACCTCCTTAAATGCAAATGGAACTGCTGGCATGTTGAATCTGAAACAGCCTTTCTGGCACCCGGCTGGTAGCCCCAATAGGAATGCGGACTGGTGGGCGGCTATTCGCGGAACGGGTCGTAATCAAGAGATCTGGAACAACGGGGTGAACTCCGATATTTCAGGTCATTTCACCAATCACCAAATAGTGGACACCTCTATCATCGATTTCAGGAATCATTTGATCGATGGAGATACCAAAAGTGAATATTTTGCTTTTGAAACATTCAATATATCCGCAGAGCACTTATTCTGGGAAGATAACATCGGAATCGAACTGGCCTACGACAATCAATCTAGTTTTGCAGAGAATCGTCGCCTCCTCTCTGGTGGCCGTTCAGAAGCGCTTCAAATTGATCCCACGGAAATATTACCGGATGGCTCTGTAAATCCTAACTTGGGTCGCCCATTAGTAAGTTTTAGCAACGGTTCTTGGAATAAAACGGATTCAGAGAGTGATGTCTTTCGCACCACTGCCTTCATTAATCTGAATTTCTCAGACTGGATGGATAACGATGGATGGCTTAGCAAGATCGTTGGCAATCATGCCATCACTGGGCTTTATGAAGACCGGGAAGCGAGCAATTTTGTTCGCAGCGGCCTGCAAAACATCTGGGGAAAAGACTATAGAGACTTTGCCTTTAGGGATGACATCGGAGGCTATACAAATACCAGAGTTCAGTGGGCAGGCTCGCACCGCAGTTTCGGAGGAGTTGTATATCTGGGTGATTCTCTCTATGGTGCATCATCGCCAGCAGGCGCCAATCTCCTGGGCAGTATTCCTAATCTCGAGATCGAAGATTCCTACAACATAACGGTGCACAACTATAACACGGATAGCTGGGAGAACAGAAGTTTTACAACCGAGAAAAATGTTACGACTAGTGCAAGAAAGGACCGGCTGGAGAGACAATCCGAAGCGCTGATTGTCAGCAGTCGATTTCTCGACGATCATATTGTCGCGACCTATGGCTGGCGTAAGGATACCCTCAATTCCTTTGCGGAGACAGCACCGATATCCGATACTCGCTACACCTTGCTGGCCGATCCTGATTTTCAAGTCCTGGACACGTCAAGTGGAGATGAGTTCAGCGATACGACGTTTTCATGGGGGGTTGTGGGGCACGCACCTAATTCCTGGGTAGAGCAATTGCCTGTTGACTCGCTCAGCATCCATTACGCGAAAGCGGAAAATAGCGTGGCCAGTGGTCGTGTTCGCCATGACGTATTTGGTCGTGACTTGCCCTCTCCACTCGGGGAAACCGAGGAATATGGATTTACGGTTTCATTCTTGAAGAATAATCTTACGGTTCGTGCGAATTGGTTTGAAACCGTTCAGTCCTTAAGGACGGAGACCGATTTGAACACACTCAGGGGTCTGATTCCATTTATTCTCAACCGAGTTGGGGAAAATGCGCGTGCTGTTATTGATGAAAATTTCTATGATCAGGATGACATCGAAAATTTAGTAAATTATCCCGCTCAGCCACAGGAAATCATAGATGCCTGGGATATTCGGGATGATGGGACCGGAACCGGCGTTGTAACCTGGACCACACCCGACAATCTGGTAACAACCAGCGATGGGGTTTCTAAGGGTTTTGAGTTGGAAATGGTGGGCAACCTTGCCAGCAATTGGACGGTATCCTTGAATGCGGTGCAGGTAGAAGTCTCACGCAGCAATACTGCACCCGAATATCAGGAATACCTTTACGGCACCTACAATCAGGCACAACTTTGGGGACAAGATAAATTCGGCAAATATCCTTCCGCGTTAGGCAATTTATTCAACATTGGTGAGCGGATCGAACTCATTTACGAGAGTCCTTTTAACTTGGCGAGATTGCAGGATGGTGCGGGTTCTGTTGACCAAATTCGCGAGTGGCGGTTCAACATGTTTACGAACTACCGGTTTGATCAGGACAGTAGACTCAAAGGCTGGTCCGTTGGGGGTGGCGCACGCTGGCAAGACAGTGCTGCCATCGGTCATCCACAAATCTTCGATAGCGAGCTCAATGCCTATAAGCCAGATATCAACAACCCACACTTTGGTCCAAGCGAACTGAATCTGGACGGTTTCGTGCGCTACCGGAGGAAAATTTGGGACGACAAGGTCGATATGACGCTCACCCTAAACATTCGGAACCTGCTGGACGACGATGACTTGATTCCCGTTGCAGCGAAT
>JAPUIL010000165.1 GCA_027297085.1 Verrucomicrobiota bacterium
ACCTCACCAGGCAAGAACGGTAAGTAACTCTCCTCAGTCCAATGAGCATGCAGATCCCTGTAGTGAGGGGATAAGGGATGTCCACTTTGACCACAGCCCATTTGGAAAATGCTGTCCTCCAATTTGCCTGGACTCACAATCATTCGCACACCCCCGGATAAACTATGGCTTAAAACCTTCGGACAATAGTAGTCACCTTCCAGTGCAATTTGCGGCATACTCAGGAGTCCGTTTAAGGCAGGGATTGCATAAGTTATAGGATGTCGATAATCGGAACGATTTCGATTGCCCCAGCGAAATGCTTCCCAACCTCGACTGCGAATCCGTTCTGTCAGTTCAGACACCACCTGTTCAAGTTGGTGCTGCCACGAATCGTAGATTGGGTTCAGTAAATATTCGGGTTGTTGAGTTACAATTTTGCTAACCGCCTCTTCCGTCATAAAGCGGAAGGGGTCGAATCCTTCTGGGTCGAACTCTCGGCCCGGCTGAGTAATGTGGTTTATTATTTCTGCGGTAAGGCGATTTCTGAAATCACGAATCAACGTGTAGCCTATGGAATCTTTTTCTGCTCTACCGCTCCAAGCTTCGACTTCTTCCTGAAATCGTTTAAATTCAGGTTTCGGTTTTTCAGCGGCCTCAAGCGTATGCAGAAGCAACTTCTGCCACCGTATGAGAAAGGTGACTGTATTGTCATGTTGGATGGCAGCCATGGAACGCGGGCTATGCTTTTCCTGGGCGAGCAATTTTTCGCGAATTTGGTAGGCGCGCGGGTACTCGGAAAAGCCGGCGTTCCCAAAACTCAAATAATCCTCATCACCGGCCACCCGGTTATTCGCTGTCCATAGACGGTTGTTCTTGGGATCTTTAATGGCAGGCCATTTGTTGGACGGATGTTTCTTTGTCCAGATGTTATGGGCCTTGCTTGAATAAATGGCTTCGTAGGGATTGGCTCCTTGGCGATCTGGGAGAAAACCAGCCAGTGTCCAGGCGATGTGACCTTCCTTATCGGCGACTACAAAATTCTGTGCTGGGAGATTGATTTCATAAGCTCTATCAAGAAATTGCTCCGTGCTTGTATAATGTTCGGTCATCAAGCTTCGCAGGTTGGCTGCATCTGGATGGTAAGCAACCCACCGCCGAACGCGTTTTTCTCCGGTGGGTGTTTCGCCCACGATGGGTCCCCATTGAGTGAAGGGCACTTCTATGGTAACTGGGCCGGCACCCCGTACTTCTATAATTTCCTTACGTTGTTGGATTAGAGCCGTACCTGTGGGAGTCTTGTATTCGGGGAATCCATTTTCACCCGGTTCTAGGATAATAAGGTCATCAATATCCAGCGAACTGTTTGTGATTCCCCATGCGATGTGGCCATTGGTGCCAATTACAATTCCGGGCAATCCGGGGATGGAAAATCCATGGGCATTAATCGGAGTTTTTGTTTCGTCATGGATGTACGAATACGACAGCTTGTACCAAGAATTTGGGACTCCAAGATTCAGGTGAGGATCATCAGCCAAAATGGGAAATCCGTTGACTGACACTTCCGGTCCTACAACCCAGTTATTGCTTCCGGGCATTCGCTCAGCCGCATCCGGTATTTCTAAAAACGCAGAATCTGAAGGGGTTGCTTTCAGATAAGAAAATGATTCAGCGCCAGGGATTTCCGGCTGTGGCAAAGTACTGTTATCCAGGGCTGCTTCCCAGGAGTGAGATGGTGGGTCCAAAAACTGAACCACTTCCTCTGGCAAGGTTTGCCGGGCCACCCAACGAGCGTAGTCTAATTCAGGATTATCCTGCAGATCCAGGTAAAATGCGTAGATTACCAGAATGGAATCTTCAGGCAGCCAAGGACTAGGTTTCGACTTTAACAACCAATATTCGGGAGGTCGAGTTGTCAGGCTTTTCAGACCTTCGTTTACTCCGCGGGTGTAGTATTCGAGAATGGTTTTTTCTGCATCGGTAAGATTTTCACAAACAAGCTTTGCACGTTCGCGAAAGCCATGAATGCGAGCCCTTTTGTCCACCGGAATTGCACCAGGCCCAATCAGGGCCGCAAGCTCACCTGCTGCAACTCGCCTTTGCATATCCATTTGAAAGTACCGGTCTTGGGCGTGCGAAAATCCGATTCCATAGGAAACAGATTTCCTGGTAGAGGAGTGCACATTGGGTACGCCCAGGTCATCGCGTTCAATTGTGACGGTTTCCTGTATGCTTCGGCTGGTGTGTTGACCGTCGTAGGATGGAAGACTGCTCGACAAGAGCAGGTAGATAGCTGTTACGGCGACAAGAGCCAACCCTACGACGGCTGCCAATGTTCCAATCAACAAGCGTAACAGGATTGTCATGACAACAGAAAAGAAGAGCTATGAATTGGTATCCAGCTCATGTCTTATTTTTCCACCCGCAACGTCTGCACCATCATCACTGTTCCAGTGATTCCGGTAAGCAGGGTTGCGAGCCATGGGTTGAGCGTTTGAGTGAAGGTGAGTAAGAGAATTACGAAGGCCTGGACCACGGCCGTAATGGTTATGGTCTGAGCAATAGAGCGGGCTTTCTTAAAACGCAGCCATTCTCCAACCAATAACTTGAGCCCAGAATTTGTTAAGACGGCATCTGCGAATGGGAGCGCGTAGGGATCTCCGTTTTCCACTACCATGCTCGCTGAAGCGTTTGCGAGAGCCGGAATATCATTGCGCCCATAGCCAAGGTACAGGGCAAACTTCTTGTTTTTTTGTATATCCTGCACGATATGCATTTTTTCTTCTTCAGAAAACACCTTTTGCACCGGATGTTTGCCAAAGAACTCGAGTTTGGATCGGGGGTCCTTGGTGATGATCCTTAAAGGCAAACCATGTGCGGTAGCTTGGTCGAGAAATTCCTGGCCCGCTTCTTTTATGCGTTCATCCCATGCGAAAATGGCGGCGGGAATATCGTTCAGGGTTACAAATAGTAGCTGTCTCGGAGTCACTTCTCCGATCTGGGCGTTTAGTTGTTTGAATCCATTGTGGGTATAGTAAGGCATGGAGCGGAGTGAACCGACGCGGATAAAAATGCGGTGTTCTTCCTCGTCATAAACTTCTGCTTCAATGGTTCCTTTATCCGATTGCAACAGTTGTTTCACCTCCACTTGAATATCCTTAATATCAGTCGAAAAGTAGTGAGCGCCCAGAGAGATTTTTGCCTCTTCTTCCATGGCTCGAATGGCTCGTATCAGAAACGGGGATTTATCTATGAAGTGCTTTGAGAGAATGATTTTTTTTCTACTGATACCTGGTTCGGCGAGAATCCCTGTTTTTTCCATTACTATTTCCAATTGCCGGCTGAACATCTCGACCAGTTTCAAATTCCTAAACCGTATACCTTTGTAGGCCATCACGGTAAACCTTCGTCTCCATAATAGTGGTAATATCAACACGATGCCCCAGGGATTGAGACCAATCAGTAACGAAACTGCGGGCATTAACCCATTACTCCAATCACCCTTAAAGTGAGAATATGTAAACTGGGCGCAGATAATGAATACAATGAAGTTAATCCAAAAAATGCGCAGCAAATTTTGCCGGCGATTGAAAGTCAGTGCTTGGAATTGCTCCAGCCACGAGTCCGGACTTTCTTCCTTGGGCCGGGGTAATGGACGTCCCTTCTCGGTCGCTTGGATAATGAGGTTGCCCTCAATAAGAACTTCTCCTGGGTTGACCGAGTCGCCCTTGCCGCATCGACGTGGCACAGGACTGGATTGCGTAGAAGCCTGATTCAA
>JAPUIL010000166.1 GCA_027297085.1 Verrucomicrobiota bacterium
AAAAAATAACCTCTGTGGCTCAGCGCCTCTGCGCGAATTCAATAATATTTTTCGCCTCGTTTGTCCTGGTAAGCTGCGGAAAATCTGCTGAAGAATCCGCGACTGAAAAATCGAGTGCTGCGCTCGAAAAACCAAACGTCCTCTTCATTGCCATTGATGACATGAACGATTGGTCGACCTTGTTTGATCCGGACAATCCGATAAAGACACCGAACCTTCAGCGTCTGGCCGCGCGTGGCATGTTTTTCAGCAGAGCCTACTGCGCTTCGCCTGGTTGCAATCCGTCGCGCACAGCTATCATGACGGGTCTTCGTCCCACTACCTCGGGCGTTTACTCCAACAAAAACGCCTGGCGGAAGATTCTGCCCGACGCAGTAACCCTGCCGCAGTATTTTGAAAAGCAGGGTTACGTAACCCGTGGAGCCGGGAAGATATTCCACCATGGCCGAACTGGCATTGAGTCTCCGGACAATCTTTCCTTCCAGGATTTCTTTGAGAAACTGCAGATCAGGGCGCCCGGAAAAAATTACAATGGCTATACAATCGAGGAGGAGGAGCATCTTGGGAAAACCGCTTTCGACTGGGGCGTGCACGACCAGAAGATGATCGATGTTGATATGGTCGAATGGGTCGAGGACCGCATGGACGAAGACTGGAATCAACCCCTCTTTCTGGCCGCAGGCATTTTCAATCCGCACCTGCCGTTCTACGCTCCTGCAGAAAATTTCACGCGCTACCCGTTCGAAAAAACACTCCAACCTCCCATGCCGGAAAACGACCTCGACGATGTCGGCGAAATCGCCAAGCAGATGGCGCACAAAGAATATTGGGTCTACGACAATACCAGCATCAAAGACCCAAATGACCCCGGCAGTTTGAAAAAGATGGCGCAGTGTTACCAGGCGGCCGCGGATTTCGCGGACCAGATGGTGGGTCGACTTCTAGATAAGCTCGATACCAGCGGACGGGCGGACAATACTATAATCGTCTTGTGGTCTGATCACGGCTACCACCTCGGTGACAAAGAAAGCGGCGTCAAATTTACCCTCTGGGAAAAAGCCAACCACGTGCCATTCATCATCGTCGCTCCAGGAGTAACCACTCCCGGCAGTCGCTGCGACAGTCCGGTTGGTCTCATTGACATTTACCCCACACTACTCGAGCTGGCAAATTTACCGGCAAAGGCCGATAACGATGGCCAAAGCCTCGTCCCGCTCCTAAGGAATCCAACACTCGAGTGGGAACGTCCCGCCCTGATGACCGAAGGACGTGGCAATCATGCCATTCGCACAGAACGCTGGCGTTACATTCACTACAGTGACGGCGCTGAAGAATTATACGATCACGACAAAGATCCCTGGGAGTGGACCAATCTGGCTGGTAATCCGCAATACACCCAGGTCATCGCCGAACACAAGAAGTGGCTTCCAAAACAGGAAGCCGAGATGGGCACGACTGACAGACGTTAAAGATAGGGAAATTGGGGGAGCAAAGAATGCATCCATTCAATTTCGGCGTACTTTGGACAGAACTACTGCTTGGCCTGTTTTAGCAGATTCCCTTGCAGCTTCCATGATCTCCATGGCGATGAGATTGGTTTCCAAAGAGGAAAGGCTATGCTTGGGGTCGATCTCGCCTCGAAGAACGGCGGCGAAATACTCGACTGAATCGCCAAAGGATTCAGGTAGAGATCTGGCGGTCTTTTGAGTTGGAGACTGCCCACGATCCAAACGAATGTCGTACAGGCTATCATCGATGGTGCGAATGATACCGGACCTACCGTAGATGTGGACGTCTTTTCGCGGAAAGGGCCAGTCCCACGATGCTTGAATAATGCCTTGGGCCTTGGGGTATTCGAGAATGATGGTAGCGTTATCGTCTACCACCTTATAAATACCGGGCTTATTAGTCTGGAAAGTAGCGGTTACCGAAAGAGGACGCTGATTGCCCAGGAGCCAGGTAATGATATCTCCTCCGTAGCAGCCGAAGTCCGCCGAAGCTCCACCGCCATTGAGCACGGGATCAGTCAGCCAGGCAAAGAACTCCGGGGGCACGCCAATCTCAGCCGGTCCCTTGTGCCCAAAGTGGCTGACGATCTTGGTAATTTCTCCCAGTTTCTTCTCACCAACGGAAATGCGGTGGGCTTCATGAAGACTCGAATACCAGGTTGTTTCGAGGTTGGTTAAAACATAGGTCCCATGTTGCTTGGCTAACGCAGCCATCCGGGAGGCACTGGCCATATCCACAGCCAAAGGTTTTTCAACGATCACGTGAATACCTCGTGGAGCACAGGCTTCGACCACCTCGAGGTGAGCGAAAGTGTTGGAAAATACCCAGACTGCTTGGGGCTTCTTCTCATCCAACAAGGTGGAAAGATCGGTAGTAAAAATACTTGGGTCCAAATCATACCGTGCCTGGTACTTTTGCGCCACGGCTTGATTGGTTTCGTAGATGCCGACAACTTCAAGTGCCGACCGGTAGTCCTTCCGCAAAAAGCCGTTTACGTGACCGTGGGCCATACCGGCAATTGCGACCCTTACACGCGGTTCGGTTTGAGCATTTAGGGACGTCACAGCGGTTAGCAAAATTACACCTGCGAGAAAATATCTATTGAGCATATTCATAGTGAGCTAGTGGTAGTTGGAAGGTGCCAATCAATTTGGAGAAGGAACGAGCCATTTTGGGGCAATTTGGTCGGCTTCGTCTGCAGTAGTCAGCCAATGAAGTAAACGGTCTTTCATTTGAGTTTCAACTTTGGAGTATTTTGGATTCGAAGCAAGGTTTAGGTATTCGCCGGGATCGTTCCTCAGGTCATAAAGCTCAGCATAACCGTCCGGATAATAGTTGAACTTCCAGCGACGTGTACGGACCATTTTAGCGTCCGGGTGGCGGATACCCTTTACGCCCTTTCCTTTCTCAAAATAGAAATCCTGTCCGCGCGTGATGACTTCCGGAATTACGTTTTCACTGAACACCGCTTCCTTTGGAGTGTAAGTCTGCTCCGATTCTGTGATTAAAGGCGCCAGGCTAAGACCCTGGTTTCCGTTCGGCTCGGGAAGTCCCACCAATTCAAAAAGCGTTGGAAGCAGGTCTACACACTCAACAAGCTCATCGTAATTTCCCGGGATCACATGATTTGGAAAAGCGATCATGAAAGGCACACGGACCGATTCCTCGAAAAAGCAGTTTTTACCCATAAGCCCGTGCTTCAGTAGTTGATCGCCGTGATCGGAACTAAACACCACGATAGTGTTTTCAGCGGCTCCACTCTCTTCGAGTGTATCCAGAATGAGGCCGACTTCTTTATCAATCTGACTGATGCTCGCGTAGTAGCTGCGGTAGGCCCACTGAAGAGGTTCGCGCGGCATGTTGTAGGCAGGATTTCTGCCACGAAGAATCAGCTTTTGTAAGGGCGGCGGAAGTTTTTCGATGTCTTCGAGTGTTTGTTTCTCCGGCAATTCAAATTCGACGTGATCGTACAGGGAGTCATAAGGAACCGGGACTTCGAATGGTGAATGTGGTTTCCAAAATGAACTGTATAGAAAGAAGGGCTCATCGTTTTGTGCCAGCTGGCGCAAGTGATGCCTTGTTCGCAGACCCACCCACGCCGTGTCGGTATATTTCTCCTCGATGTTAGCACGGAAAGGATTCTTACCGGCTGCGATGTCCTTGGCATAGCTGCGGTAATGGGTTTCGTTTGCCGGATCATGTTCATCGCGCCATTTCGCGTAATCGGAAAATTCGTCCAAGTAGGGTACGGCATCGTGCAACTCGACAAAATCAAAACCAGTGCGTTTGGCTTCTTCAACCGTAGGTGGATGCAAATGGAGTTTACCAATGGAGGCCGTTTGATAGCCCACCTCCTTTAAGCGCGCTTGCATAAGGATCTCACTACGATCCAATGGAGTGTAGTTTACCCGGTTTTTA
>JAPUIL010000167.1 GCA_027297085.1 Verrucomicrobiota bacterium
GGAGTTTCACCGTATATAGGGGTCATATTTAGCCGGATACGGTCACTACAGCTAGCTCAAAACCCTTTTATTTACTGGAATAATTAGGATTTGTAGAGTTTCCCCCATACCCTTTGAAAAATTCCGGATTTCAGGAATCAAGCACTTTCTTCACAAAAACTGCCAGAGCAGCAGTATATCCATGGACAAAATTAACCCCTCCCACCGGTCCAAACTCTCCATTTCCAAAAAAACCGGCCATGCCGAGAGGTCCGATGCTTTCCTGAATACTGCTAGCATCGAAGTCAGGAACTTTAAAAAAAGCTTTGCCCCGGCCGGTACAGGTGGTGAGCAAAGCTCCGTACACTTCGCGGTCATCAAATGACTCCCGAACCGCTTCCAAACGAGTATTAAGGTCATCCATAGCCGCATGCCTGTCGCGCATTTGAAATTGCAGGGTTTGTCCGACGCGGGGCAAAGCACCCACCAAAAGAACTCCTAGCTTCGGATCGGCGCCAATTAGATTGCGTACTAGGAAATCTCCGCGCTCAAATTCGTGTTGATACTCGTCAATGACAAACCCTACGTGCAGGTTACCACGAGACTTAAGCTTCAATGCGTCCGGCAAGTCACTGAACACATCGCTCAGTACATCGTAGGCTTTCCGGTTCGCAATACCTTCCAACACATTATTGGTAGAAGAAGTTATAGTATAGGAGTCTCCAACCGGTTGACAGCCTTGTGAAATCATCGACTCAATCATCACGTCTCCACTTACGGCCACCCCTACTGCACCTGAGTCAATCGCTCGGGTGTTTTGAAAAAGCGTTGTCTGATGCCGCTCCCGAGTACCACAGGCCAGACCACCAAGAACTGGAACACCAGGATACTGACGGTTGAAATATGCCAGCATGTTCTCTGCGTTTAAGGAATAGGGATCTGCAAAAATAACAAACCCGTTCGGGGACTCGGTCGCCAAGTTCAACGCGATTGATTGCGGATCACCTAAAGCATCTTGGTTATTATCCTGGCTAGGAATTTCGAAGCTTTCCAGCGAAGCGCCAGGTAGTGAATATAAGGCTACTGAGATTCCCTCGCCATGCTCAAACTCGAAACCCTGACTAACTAGAGAGAAACCCGTGCAACCGAGTAGATGTGGTACCTGACAGTGAATCTGCAAGATCTCTAAGATCTCCTCAAACTGCCCACCGTACCCAGGTGTGCTAAAAACAAATCCCACATCGACCTTGTCAGCCTTCAATCGATTTCGCAGTTGGAAAGCCCAGGCTTCAAATCGGACTTCCTCAAACGGACCGTCCCAATGATCGGACACAGCGTAAAGATGTTCGTCAGGCTTCATTGAATTAATAATGGAGGTAGTCAGGCTTCATAAAAAAAGATATCAAACCTCAAGCATTTCTTTTACTGCCGCTTGACGCAAGGCTTGGTAATTCAATAGATATGACAACTCTTTCAATTAAACCGTTCCCTAAACAATTTCGTTAGAACTCATCGCATAAGACGAAAAGGCAATGTTTTCCCGAGCCTTGACCCATTCTGCTCACACCCATTAAAACCTTCGAAAACCGAATTCTTAATCAATGTCTACGCTCGCCATAGCTCTCGGAGCTCTCGTTCTATATCTCGTCGCCTACAACACTTACGGTAAATGGCTCGCAGGTAAAATTTTCAAACTCGACCCCGAAGCGACAGTCCCGAGCGTTGCATTAAATGATGACAAGGACTACGTCCCCACCGATAAAGGCATCATCTTTGGTCACCACTTTACCTCCATCGCTGGCACAGGACCTATCGTTGGCCCGGCCCTTGCCGTCATTTGGGGATGGGTGCCCGCGCTTCTCTGGGTCCTTTTTGGGTCCATCCTTATAGGAGCGGTACACGACTTTGGAAGCCTCGTTGTATCCATGCGCAATCGTGGCCAAACCGTAGGCGATATCGCAGGACGTATTCTAACAAAGCGCACCCGCCTGTTGTTTCTCTCTATTCTCTTCATGGCCCTCACTATCGTTCTGGCAATCTTCGGCCTCGTCATCGCCAACGTTTTTGATCTCTACCCATCTGCGATCTTTCCGTGCCTTGTCCAAATCCCCATCGCGATTCTCATTGGGGTCTTTCTACACCGTCAGGGCATCAATATTCTCATCCCGTCAGTCATCGCCCTCGCGGTCATGTATATTTCCATCATTTTCAGCGACTGGGGAATCTTCCACGTGGTTAATCACACTCTCGGCGGCGAGCCAGGAGTACTTAACGACGGCCTGAGCCTCTTTGCCTGGGTCCTGGTTCTCCTCATTTATTCCTACATCGCTTCTGTCCTGCCCGTCTGGACCCTTCTTCAACCACGCGACTTCATCAATTCCCTCCAATTGCTCTCCGCCCTTGCGCTCGTCGTCATCGGACTCGGTGTCGCAGCTATCATTGGCGGCGCACCCATTGCGGCCGAGTCTGGTCGCATCAGTCTCGAAATCGTTGCTCCCGCGTTTCGATGGGCTCCCGAAGGCGCCCCATGGATTTTCCCCTTCCTCTTCATCACTATCGCCTGCGGAGCAGTTAGCGGTTTCCATTGCCTCGTTTCTTCCGGCACAACGTCCAAACAAATCAAATGTGAAACCGATGCTCAATTCGTCGGCTATGGATCCATGCTCACTGAGGGCTTCCTTGCTACCCTGGTGATCCTTGCCTGTGTTGCCGGCCTTGGACTAGGCGCCACCAGCGCCGACGGCGGAATACTTACTGGAGGTGCTGCTTACGAAGCACGCTATGCCTCTTGGATCACCGCCCAGGGTCTTGGAGCCAAGATTGGCGCCTTCATCGAAGGATCTGCCAATTTTCTCCGTGCACTCGGTCTCTCTCCGACTTTCTCAGTCGCTCTGATGGGTGTCTTTGTAGCGTCCTTTGCCGCCACCACGCTCGACACTGCTTGTCGTCTGCAACGCTACGTCATCCAGGAACTGGCCTCCACATTCACCCCCGGTTCAGATACAGCCGATCAAGCAACCGGTAACAAATCAAAGGCCTGGAATCCGTTGGCCTGGTTAACCAACAAACATGGCGCCACCATTTTCGCAATTGTCATCGCTGGCTTCCTTGCAGCCATCCCACTGCCTGGCTCTCCATGGGGTTGGGACTCGGCTGGGAAAGGCGGACTCATCCTTTGGCCCCTTTTCGGCGCAACCAATCAGCTCCTCGGCGGACTCGCTTTTCTGGTCATTACCTTTTGGATGTGGCGACGTAACTTGCCCATTTTCTTTGTCGCTATTCCAACCGTCTTCATGCTCCTCCTTCCCGGACTCGCCATGGGTGTCGAACTGCTCAAACCCACCGGTTGGATCGCTGAAGGTCAATGGCATCTCGTATTCATTGGCGTCGCCACCGTGGCCCTCGAAATCTGGATGATCACAGAAGCCTGGATCGCCTGGCCCAAAGCCAAGGGCGTCCTCGAACCCTCGCTCCCACCTCTTCCCGGTTCCCTTGGAGCTGAACCTCAAACCGAAGGCGGTCGCTCCTGCTAAATGGA
>JAPUIL010000168.1 GCA_027297085.1 Verrucomicrobiota bacterium
CCCTTATGGCAGAATCTGGATGGAGATGACGGGGAGCGTGGCACCGCAGACGACCGCAATTTCTCCGACACTGGCCAAATACCTGAATCGCTTCGTTCAGCCATTCCCGGGGTTACCGTGAGTAATGAAATACGCTGGTTAACTGTGATCGTGACCGCACGGCGCGGATTAAGCGTTTTCGAGCTACGGGCGCTTGTTTCCATTGGAGGAGGCCTTCCTCGTAACCAAAACACCGGTTTCGATCGTTTTAACAGGGAGGAGCAGGTTTTTTCGGCAGGAGACGATTCTGAAAGAACCACCGAAATTGGAAACCTGGAATATCCCTTCGATGTCGTAGAGATTACTGAAAATGAAATTGTGCTTTAACCCTCAAAAAAACCTCTTAGCCTAAACGGTTTATTAAAATTTGATGCCTAAACTTCCGCAATGGATCCAGCAGCTTTCAGGATCAGAGGAATCAATCGAACCTGACCTAGTGCCAGGAAACTGGTTTGTCTCTCGAGCCTTCTCTGTACCCGAAGAGCTGAAATCAAAAGATGTTGAGGAGTTTGCCGAGCTGAGTGTGGAGGAAATATCCCCCTTCAATCTTGAGCAGCTTTATTGGGGTTTCCACTATAGTGAGGAGTCGAACCGGGTATTTATTTACGCTGCATTTGATCAAAAGTTGCGTGCGCAAATGGCGGAGTCTGAGCTGTATGATTACGTCTTTCCTGATTTCGTTCAGACATTTGGATTAAAGTTCGATCAATCGACTCTGATCTTTCTGATTCACGAATCCACCTTGTGCGGGATACTTCTTCCCACCAATGACCCAGTCCCACAGGCTGTAGCCGGTCTTACTTTGGATGTGGAGTTTTCTGCAGAGGAGCTGGATGAGGCGAAACAGCAGGTTACACGACGAATTCAAGAGCAAGTCGCACGCCTGCCGGAACGCACTTTGGCGAATCCGGTTTCCAGTTTCGATTCGGTGGATGTGAGCGACAAGATTTATACGCGGAATTGGGATTATCAGGATTCCAAGTCCACACCTGCCATTGAGCTAGTCCCCTATGCCGATGGTCCTGGCTCGCCGTGGTTGGTGTCGATACCGGGTAGCAATCGCTTATGGGAGTTGGATATTCGAAAAGCCGAGGCCAAAGAGCAGCTGGTTAAGAAGCATAGCTGGACACTGTTGTTGTGGCGGGTAAGCGTTGCCGTCGTCTTGCTGTTTATTTGTTTAGCATTCCTTGAAATAGGATTGGTGGCTCTGAGCAAGATGAACGAAAACGAGTTGTTGGTGGCTCTGGAACTGGAACCTCAAGCAGAAAATGTCCAGCAAAAGGCCGATATCCTGGCTAAAATCAACCAGGTTACTAATAACCAGCTGCTTCCCTTTGAAATGTTGGATGCCATAAATCAGCTACGCCCACCCAGTATTTATTTTACTCGCCTGACTGCAGAAGACGGAAATGCACTTCAGGTGGAAGCCATCAGTTTTGACATAACAGCAGTCAAGGAGTATGAAGAAGAGCTAAATCAGGTTGGATTTTTGAGTCTTGTCGAAATCAGCAATCATCGCGTCCAGAACAACCGGGCTACATTCCGCCTCCGCGTGGAATTCAAACAAGGCGTTTTACAAGCCCAAACCTTTTTGACCAACCTATGATCGCCGATGTAAGGAAAGTTTACAAAAAGACCACTACTCGGGAGAAATTTCTTCTTCTCCTGTTTATCGGTGGTATGGCGTTCGTATGGGTCATGTATTCGGTTACTCGGTACAGCACAGGATTCAAGTTGCTTTTTGGTACTCAGGACAGAATCGAATCGTATCAGGATATTTTATCGCAGGAAGATTATGTGACTGCTCAGTTAATCGAAAAATCGTCCGAGCTGGATTCTTCCAAAACTCTATCGAGCACCGAGTTGGTCGGGCGTGTTTCAGAAATGATCCGTCCGTTAGAGCTCAAGTATTCGATTGCTAGTCCGCAATCCGAAGAAGGTACCTTGTTCACCTTCCATACAGTGCGACTGTCGGTAAACAAAGCAGAATTTGAATCGATCCTGCGCTTGTCTGATAATTTGAAAACGCTTGTCCCCTACCTTACTGTGGATCGCGTAATTGTCTCAGCCGACCGGTCCAACCAGAAGCTGCTCGACGTGATATTTTATATATCTTCGGTCGAAATGACTGCATCCTCATCCTGATTATCACCGTTAATTCATTGTAATAAATCCTTATTCCGGAACCGATGACCCACCCTATACACTCAAGAATTTATACGGCCTATTTGGTTCAGGATACGTTTTACGGTTAACCTGCCCGACATTTTCAAACACCTATGTTTTTCCAACGGAAATCAAAATTTACAAGAGGTCTCACCCGCAATGGGTGTATATACCTCCTTTTGCTTGCCTTGGTGAGCCCTTTTATTGGGCAGGCCCAAGCTCAAAACAACAATGCGGTGGCGCCACTCATTCTCAGAGGAGACTCAATCGATTCGGTGCTGTCTCTGCTGGAAAAGTTGACGGGACGTTCGGTTATCCGGCCTCAGGGGTTACCTGCGCCCTTGTTTAATTTCACCAGTCAGCGACCGATGTCGGTGGAGGAGCGTATTGTAGCCATCGAAAGTTTGCTTGCTCTCAATGGCATTGCGGTTGTGCCACAAGGAGAAATTTTCCTCAAAGTGGTGCCGTCTTCTTCAATTACTGGCCGTACTCCACAGTTCATTGAGGGCCAATTGGCGGACGCGCCAGAGAC
>JAPUIL010000169.1 GCA_027297085.1 Verrucomicrobiota bacterium
AGTGCGCGCCCTCGCCTCTCGGTCGTCAAGCCCAACATCTCAGCTCCGTGAGAAATGCGGGCTTTTTACGGCCAGTCATTTGTTTTGCCCTGAAAAATAAGAGGTGACAGATTGGTTTCATGTCTTCCTCCAATCTATCCACCGATACTCTAAGTTCCCGGATTGAGTCTGGAAATGCTCCGCTGCTGCTTCATGTATTATCCGGCGAGGCCTTTGAAGAAAAACGCATCCCCGGTTCGTTGCACGCCTGTGTTTATGAAGTGGCATTTATCGACAAGGTTACCGAATTGATTCCGGATAAAACGACCTCCTTGGTCGTTTATGGTCTCAACGCCACGTTCGGGGCTGCGGCCCTGGCTTTGGAACGCCTGGCTGCTGCCGGCTACGAAAATGCTCTGGTACTTGAGGGAGGTCTGGATGATTGGGAGTCTGAAGGTTACGCCGTGGAAGGCGCGGGTGAAGCAGCGTCGATGATCCCGGATGGTTCCTACGCGGTTGATCCGGAACAGAGTGTCTTTCGTTGGACGGGAAGAAACCTCTTCAATCAACACAATGGGCGCATCGCGTTTATTTCTGGATTTCTGGAAATGAAGGCGGGCCAGCTTGCAAGTGGCGAAGTTGCTCTCGACATGACCAAAATCACCTGCTCCGACCTCAAGGATGAAAATATGCAGAAGATGCTGGTTGGACACTTGGGGACGGACGATTTTTTTAGTGTCCCCGAATTCCCTCAGGCCGGATTCAAGATGACGGATATAAAGTCCATTCAGGATGCTACACCCGGCGATCACACCGTTATGATCGCCGGTGCAAATCAAGGCCCAGTTGGCCTTTTTGGGGGATCGGCTCGGCCTGCAAGGTCAGTTTGATGTGGATCGTACCCGCTTCGGTTCGGTGTATGGTAGTGGCAAGCTATTCGAAAAGCTCGGCCAGCACGTGGTCAATGACAAGATTTCGGTGAGCTTCCAGCTGATTTGTCCGGTGTGATTTCTACCGATTGCGCCCCAGGGTGATTGATTCAATTGGTTCTGGAAAAAGAGAGCGGATTGTTGTTTAAACTTTCCGCATGCCTCAACTCGATATCGATATTGTCTTCAGGCCGAATGAAACACTGAAGGGGGATGCCGTCCAGAAATTGGCGGATGCTGCTGGCAAGGTGTTCGACACACCTCCGGGAAAGACCTGGGTAAAGATCAACCCCGTGCCTCGCAATTGCTGGGCGGAGAACAAGACTAAGTTGTCGAGCCATGCAGGTCCGGTAGTTGTAAGTATTCTCAAACGCACTGCTCCGGGTCCCGAAGAAATTGAGGCTGAGGTGAGCAGTTTAACCCGGGTAATTGCCGGTATCCTCGAGCGGCCCAATGAGGAGATCCATATCAAGTATGAGGCAGATGCTATCGGCCGGGTTGCCTATGGCGGAAAGCTGGTAAAGTGAACCCTGATACGGTTGGGCTCATGACAAACTTATCAGATTCCCGATTATGATACTTGAAGCCCTGAACAAACGAGCCGAAGAGAACCGCCCCATTCGAGTTGGCATAATAGGCGCCGGAAAATTTGGAGCGGCATTGGTTAGCCAAATTTACCAGATGAAAGGTATGGTAGTCAGCGTGGTCGCTGATGTGCAGCTCGACCATGCAAAGGCGGCCTATCTCAGCAATGGTGTGTGGGAATCGGATCTTTTGGTAGTTGAGGCTGAAGTTGAAGTTGAAGATGCCATTCGGCAGAACCGAGCGGCGATTACGGAGGACGGCCTATTGATCTGTCGGAGTGAATCTATTGACGTGGTGGTCGATACCACCGGCTCGCCGGAAGCGGGAGCTCGATTCGGAGTCGAAGCTCTGACTCATCGGAAACATTTGGTTATGGTCAATGTGGAGGCTGATGTGTGCATCGGTCCTTATCTTCGGCGATTCGCCGATGAGCAAGGGGTTGTTTATACCCTAGTCGATGGCGACCAACCCGGTTGCACCATGAACCTGGTAAATTGGACGCGAACACTGGGTTTCGAAATCGTAGCTGCAGGGCGCGGCACTGTTTACTATGTCGATGACTTTGAAGGCACTCCCGACACGGTGCCCGAGCGATATGGATTTACGGAGGAAATGATTGAACGCCGGCATATCAACTTGCGGATGTATAATTCCTTCCGCGATGGCACCAAGGCGCAAACTGAGATGGTGGCCTTGGCCAATGCCGCAGGTCTGGTTCCCGATGTACGTGGTATGCACGAACCTGGAGTCAACCTGGCGGATATCCCGAAACAGTTCAGTCTTAAATCAGAAGATGGTCTTCTGAGTAAGCATGGAGTTGTGGAATTGGCCAATAGCGTGGCGGATGATGGCAAAACCATGCTCTCCGATCCCTTGGGAATGGGCGTCTTTGTCGTGATTCGAACCGAGCACCCATTTATTGCGGAAGATTTGGGTATGTATTTTTTGCATGAAGGTGGAGACGGAAAAAACTTCCTTTTACAGCGACCTTATCACCTCGTGGCGGTGGAGACTCCACTCTCCATAGCCCAAGCAGCTTTGTTCAACACCGCAACTGGATCGACCCTGCCAACTCCCACGGCCGAATTGATTACCGTAGCCAAACAAGATCTGAGCGCTGGAAAGGCTTTGGATGGAAGTGGCGGTTACACCGTTAACGGTATCTGCGAAAAAGCGGATGTCTCGCATCGAGAAAACCTACTGCCTTTGGCCTTTGCCAAGCATGTTAATCTAAACATCGACGTGCGTAAGGGAAATCCAATTACGTGGGACATGGTAGATACAATCACAGATTCTTATCTTTACGATATTTGGAAAAAGCAGGCAGATTTACTTTGGACCTAATTATTATGAAAACAAAAGCGGCGATAGTTTATAAATACAATGAACCGGTGGTTGTCGAAGAAATAGAGGTTCGTCCGCCTAAGGAGAGTGAACTGCTCATTAAGATTGCTGCCAGCGGTATTTGCCACAGCGACTATTCCGTGATGACGGGAACCATTCCACATGAATTACCGGAAGTGTTGGGCCATGAGGGTGGGGGAACCGTGGTTGAGGTAGGGCCCGGCACGGAGGGCTATCAAGTCGGCGATCGTGTGATGCTGCCTTTCGTTTCCTCCTGTGGAAAGTGCGAGCAGTGTGTTACCGGGCATCCTACCTTGTGCGAGGTGCACTTTGGCGGCAAACGGGGCCAGCTT
>JAPUIL010000017.1 GCA_027297085.1 Verrucomicrobiota bacterium
TTGAAACTGTTGGGTAAAGTGCCCAGTCGTAGAGCAGAGCTTTGTGTAGTTCAAGGTGAATTCAGGAACTATGCCTGGACCAATTCAACCGGCAAGTGGACGGTTAGTTTCCGAATCCCAAGCCCAGACCTACCCAGAATATATCGTTGGGGGATTCGCCTGGCTCTTCGCGGAGGCCAATGGTGAATGCAACGTAGCCGCTAAGCTCCAGTGAATCGGATATGGGGGTGGCTGCTTCGATACCAAATTGCAAATTATTGAAGCCCTTGTGTTTGCCGGAGACAAAACCCTCGTTGATACCCAGGAGCGCATAGGGTGTAAGGGTAAATTCGTTCCGGATGATTTCAGTAGACGCGATCAGTTCAATAAAGGTACCGCTCGCTTCGGTTGAGTAGACAAAGGCGGCGATCAGATTCAGAGAGTCTAACACGCTCCTCCCAAATTCAACGCTCAGCTCATTGTCAGACTTGTCGTCCTCAGCAAAGTCCAACCAGGTATAGCCCAGGGTGATATCAACAGAATCGTTGGGCAAGATATAGGCCGCAGCCACGTTTAATTCCGAGTAATCAGCGCTGATGCCCTCGGCATACCAGGCACCTAATACGAATTCATTGTTCCCAGACTCTGTAGTCCACTCGACTGCAAAGGATCCCAAGCCCCCTTCATCGAGGTTGTCGCGACCTTTGGACTCATACTTGCTATCCCAAAGAGCATGAACAAAAACATTCGATTCATGCTCAAAATGTGGATCGTGGTGTAATGGATCACCCGGGTGCTCTGATTGGGCATGCAGGGCAGAGGAATCCACGAATAACAAGCAACACATGGCAAAACAGCCACTAATTATCGGGTATTTTGAAAGGCAGTTTCCAAGAGCTGAGTTATTCCAGAGCATTGGGTGGAAAGTTGGTCAACCGGGATTCAGGCAAAAGTTTGGGAGATAGAGTAAGGATTTTGACAAATCAGAATGCAAATTGGTCAATGGCCATTTTCTGATTTCCACCTTAAAAAAACTGGGAAATTCTTCAATAACGATTCGAATTCATAGAAATTTAAGCTCTCAAGTCAGGAAATAGAGTTTGAATACGACTCAGAACGAAAGCAGACATGAAAACCGTGAATAACAAACCGATTCTATTTTACGACGGTGAATGCGGGCTCTGCCACCGGTTTGTTCTGTTTGTACTTAAGCACGAGCAGGAACCATTGTTCCAGTTTGCTCCACTTCAAGGGGATACATTTAAAAGTCATTTCAGCCAGGAGGAAGTGCAGAATTTTCCGGATAGCCTGGTATTAATTACCGAAGAAAAGAAGATTCTCACTTTATCAGACGCGGCTGTCTACACCATGCGCACCTTGTCACCGGGCTGGCGAAGAGTAGGGGGATTTATTGGAGTATTCCCAAGGCCAATACGCGATTTTGGTTACCGTTGTGTAGCAGCTGTAAGAAAAAAGATTTTCAAAAAGCCGGATGGCGCATGTCCGTTGGTGCCTCCTGAATTGGGAAAGCGCTTTATCATTTAGCAGATTATTGGGTATCGCGGACTGAAAAGACTCCCGATTTTTCAGCATCGGTGAGAATACGGTTGGCCCGGTCCGCATCCGGATATTCCTGCAAGTCGCCTCCTTCTATCCATCGAATACGATCTTCTATTAGCCGCACACGGATTTTATTCAGGTTGTTTGTATTTACGAAGAGAGAGTACCCATAGAACAGCAAGGCAAGGCCGAGCGTAGAAGGAAAGAAGTGTGGCAGGCGACTCCATTTCTTCCAATAGAGCTGAACAAATCCCAGGTATTGTGAGCAGATTAACAGCGTCGAAAATATACGATACCGGGATGCCAGACCTTGCTTCGGTCCCATGTCTGCTCGAGCTATGGTCGTCAGCGCAGCGCAAAGAAAGAGGTATAAAATAAAGAAGTACAGTTCCGGGTTTTTCCGTGCCAGTCCCTTTTTGGTGAGCCAGACTAATAGTCCTATTTCGATAAGCGCCAGGATAGTGATCCAAGGTGCACCCAGAAAATGGATACAGGATCCGATAAAATTTGTAATGAAATGTGTAGCCTGAAAAATATCCAGCGTTTCAAGGCTTTCGGTGCCTGATGGACCAGTCAGGTTGGTTTTGAAGAGTATCCACAAACTGAGTACCACTAGCAGAATAGAGATTCTCACTAAACTTGGAGATACAATTGTTCGAGGTCTATTTCGGAAAGAGATATACAGTGCATGCCCTTCCCAGAGAAGGACGGCAATCAAAGCGGCTAGTCCAAAGCCATGGGTAAACAAGGCTGATATCAGGAATAGTATGGCGCATCCCTTTTGCCATGGTTTGGGCTGAGCCCAGAGAAAGAATGCTGAGAAAGCAAAAAGGATTCCGGGAAAATTATGAAGTGAAGTAGTGGCCCAGGTTACAGTACCCCAATATGACGGCTGGAAGAGGAATAGAGGCAGGGGAATGAGCCATAACCATGGGATATTCCTCTGTTGAATGGATGAAATAAAGATTAAGTAGAACAGGATAAAGAACACCTCGCCCACCCACATCAACCGAACCAGGTTCACTTCGCCAAACAGCTTTGCATCCAGGCTGGCCGTAGCACGTAGTACCCAGTGAATGTGTTCGTTGTGCGGAGAAAACCAATTGGCTATCTGTTCCCCAGCAGGTAGCAGCAGGTGAGCCAGGATGGTGTCGTAATCGTCGAGAAAGGGGAAATTGACCCCGTAATAGTAAATCAGCCCTGAATATACCAGAACTGGACCCGCCAAAATACAGGCTATGGTAGAAAGTTTACCCAACTGGTTCAAAAAATTGAGATGTGATGAAGAGCAAGGCGCAGTCTGCAAGCAGGTGCGGGAGCGTAGTAACCTACGTGACCAAGCGGGTTGCGGGTTGGAACGCAGCTATACGTGCATGTCGGTTTTAGCCTGCAAAAGAGCGTTGTTGAAACGAAACTTTTTATGAGGATATAATATTCAATATTAATATTCATAACACTCTGGTTTTCAATTATACCACTTTTCACTAAGAATGCGTCGTCGTGAAATCGCGGGTAAACCCGCTTGTACATTGGGTACTTTTACGATTTCGCCTGTTTCAGGGCATCATCTCTGCGACTTTGGAGATTCGAAAGTTGGCCTTCCAGTTTTGCTTTTAGTTCGTGCCATTCTTCAGGTGCATCCTTGTATGCGTAACGAAATTTTTGAACTTCGACTTCTCTGACTTCGCCTCCCTGTTCTCTAACAATCTCAATGTCGGTATATTGTTCTACTATCTCTTGCTTGGATTCTTCCAGCTTTATAGCTTTATCGACTGATTCAAGTTTTCCATTCAGGACCACCAAAGCTCTGTCGTAGGTATCGACCGCTTCCTGATAAGCCTCCTTATCAATCTTGAGATCACCCAACCAGGCTATGTGTTTCCAATCAACTTCTTCGCCTTCCCTGGCCGCCTGTGTGGCCGCGTTAATAGCCAGTTCTCTATCGCCCTTTAATACCATGACTTGGGAGTAATGATAATTGGCTTTGGCGTTTTCCGGGTCCAACTCGAGCGCTCTAAGCAGGGCTTTTTCTGAAGAAGGGTACTCCTCCCTCATGAAGTGTGCTACCCCGTAGTTGATAAAGGTTTCTGAGGAGGTGGGGTCTTCGTTCATGGCTTCCATCAGGAAAGCGAAAACCTGTTTCCAGTCCTGTTTTCCCATGGCTAAAATGGCCTTACGGTTTAAGGCCTCACAGGGCGTGAGTTTCTTCTGGTCGTGTAGATGCTGGAACATCAGTTGCAAGGGACCCGATGTATGATATTCCTCGATATTGGTTTGCGAATAAGCAAACCCAGCCGTCAGAGACAGGTTGGCAACGATTAGGAGAGCGGATTTAATCAGGTTTGTTTTCATGTTTTTTAGGGGATTTCAATTTATCAAAAACACCTTGGAGGGGTGAAGCCTTTCAATCTTCTTTCAGATCGTTGTGGTGGCAGCAGGAATGAATGGCTGGTTCTGCCAAGATTTTGAGAGGATTAATTAACCGATGCTCCTCGTACTTTCATTTGCAGGGAATAGACAGCCTCGCGAGCGGTGATAAACAAAGTTTTGCCCTCATCTCCGCCAAAGCAGACGTTAGAGGGTCTTTTAGGGATTACGATTTCTTCAATGAAGGAACCATCCGGGCTAAAAACGCGGACCGCAGTGTTTGTGATGTAAATGTTGCCCTTGTGGTCGATCGTTACTCCATCTGAGCCTTCCTCAATGAAAAGTCGTTTATTTTTGAGAGTGCCGTCCGGCTTGATGTCGTAGGCGAATGTTTTCCCATCACCTTGGTCGGCAATATAGAGGGTCTTCCCGTCGAGTGATCCGAGCAATCCGTTTGGGCGCACAAGATCGTCCGTGACTCGGGTCAATTTCTTACGATTGGGAGACAGGTAATAAACATGCTCGCCTTCCTGTTCCATGTCGTCGCGGTTTTGGCCATAGCGGGGGTCGCTGAAGTAGATTCCTCCCCGTTTATCCATCCACAGGTCATTGGGGCTGTTAAGTTTCTTGCCTTCGTATTCATTAACTATGGTTTTTCGGCTGCCGTCCTTATTGATTTGATAGATGCCTCGGCCGCCGTGCTCGCAGACGATCAAGTTGCCATTTGAGTCAATCCAGCAGCCATTTGCGCCGCGTGAGTCATCTTTGAAAATGGTTACCTTATTGGTCTTGAAATTCCATTTGTGAATTTTGTTATTGCGAACGTCGGTGAAAAAAATGTTGCCCTCGACGTCGCGTGCTCCGCCTTCGGTGAACTTGAAGCCGTCCGCGATTTGGGTGAGCTCGCCGTTCCGGGCCACAATATCGGAGGCTTGGGCTGAAAGAGTGAAAGCGAATGCCAGATGGGCAATGAGAAGACG
>JAPUIL010000170.1 GCA_027297085.1 Verrucomicrobiota bacterium
ATATTCGGCACCTCCACGGGCGGTTACTCTACGCTCCGCGCCATGTTGTTGGCCCCCGATGTCTATCACGTCGGTATTGCAGCTCAACCAGGCGTTACGGCAGCGGCGGAGAGTTACATGGACTTGCCACGGAACAATCCAGAGGGGTGGGCGTATTCCTCCAACCTCAGGATAGCAGGTAACCTCAAAGGCGAGCTGCTACTCATCCACGGCACCAGCGACATCAACTCCCCTTTCGCGGACACCATGATGATGGTGGAGGCACTCATCCGGGCGGGCAAACCCTACGACTTGCTGGTGTTTCCTGAACAGCCCCACGCTTCTTCTAAGTGCGGAACTGTTAGTACCGAATACATGCGGGAAGCCATCCGACGCTACTTCCAGGAGCACCTGAAGCCGTAAGTATATTCAGCCAGCGGTTCTTGATGATCAAGGAAATCGAGCAGGTCTAAAACGGACCTCAGGTGTGTGCCCGCGGCAAACTCACTCCAACCCACTCCAGCCAACTCAAATCAATTTAGAGGCCAATTTTAATTGCTTTCAAGACACCTCAAGAATTAATCTAATCTCACTGCCAAATGAGAACATTAAACACTCTATTAATTGATAAACAAAGCATCCGAAAAATAATTACACTTGAATCAGACCCAGCCCTAAGAAATTTACTGATCACCCAATCTTACCACGATCTGGCCACTTCCTTGAATCAAATACTTGGTCAACAGAATGCCAATTGGTGTCATTTTGCTACTTGGGCTTCTCGCACGGCTGGTACCTTTATCCGCAATGAGGAAATCCCTGGGATTTTCAGAGGTTTGATTGAAAAATCCCGAGGGTATCGAGAAATGGTAAATCGGCTTGAACACAAAATACGAGGTATCCATTCAAAAGCAGATACCACTTCGCTAGGAGAACTGCCCAGTGCAATTACTGCTGATGTTAGTATACAGATCACCTTAGGTAATTTGAAAGTTTACAGTGAATTGGCACCCCTATTTGCCATTATGATTACCAAATTTCAATCCAATCGATCAAACAAAGAGAAAGTGCAATCCATAATATCCACCTTAAAGGAGGGTTCTACACAATCAGGCGGACAGCAATTGCTGAAGGATGCAGTAACAAATTATTTTAAAGCACATAAGACCACTGATCCAGATGAAAAAGCAGAAATATTGCTATTAGCCAATGGGCAGGTTGGGCTTCATGAGCAGATCCGATTACAACCTTATATTCAAAAATCAATAGATGCCCTCGTTGGGGTGAGTATACAGGCCATGCACGAAGACTTATACGCTGCAAGCCCGAAAAGCTTTAAGGAGCGACTCCTCTCTACCCTCGATCATATGGTGCATCCAATTGAAGGCAAGTTGCAGGTGTTATGGGAGAAAATGGCTACCAGAGTATTAATGACTTTAAAAGTCCCCGGTAAAACACTGCACTTAGGAAAGCCACTTCCTCCGCCTAAAGGATTGCCTTTGTACCCAAAAGCGTTGCGAAAGATAAAAAATGAGGAACTTAAGAACCTTCTTTTACACTATGGGGCCTTAAAGATTGGAAAACACGAAACACCCGCAAGAGACTGGGTCCGACTTGACCAACGTATGCGCTATATTTTTGATTTGTTTCGCTCTCGACAGCAGGTATCAAATTTGTTTAACCAACCATTTAAGCGATCAAAGCAGCAAAAGATAATGAGTGGATTTTAGGATTACCATCATAGACGGAAGATTCTACCCCTTAGCTTGACCCCGCACATCCTCCCTCAACTGTACGATATACAAATCATACTCCGCCTGCACCTGAAGTTCCTGAACCTCCTGAAGAGGAAAATAAGGAAGAGGATATTGAAATGCAAAAGGAAGACCAACAATTGACCCTTGACCAGATCAACATGGCCTTGAATGCCGGTGATGGTGGAATGTCCTCCAGTGGTGTATCCGTTCAGGTATTCGATATTGCTGATAACTTTGACGATATGGTCTTTGAAATCTCTGATCTAGACCAAGCACCAGTTCCGATTGTTCAAATTGCCCCGGTGTATCCTCCCGAATTGAAACGGAACCGCGTGCAAGGAACGGTCAATGTTGTATTTATTGTCGATGAAAATGGCAATGTAAAACGCCCTAGCATCGAGAAGTCTTCCAATCGTGAATTTAACGAAAACGCTTTGAAAGCTGTTCGCCAGTGGAAATTCCAACCTGGTGAAAAGGATGGCCGTAAAGTAAAAACGCGCGTGCGTCTACCGCTTGCGTTCACCCTGCGCCGATAATTCCCAAATGAAACAATCTTCATTCTTCTTACGCATCTTTGCTGCCATAGTTATTGTGGCAGGCTTGGGTGTGCCCGTATCTGCCGAAATAGATATGCAATTTTGGAAAAAACCTGGCTACTTTGATGGATACTACAAAGACCTGACATTCGTGGGTTCCAAACGACCCACTGTTAAGTCGGAAGAACAGGAAGTTCTAATGCAGTTTATTCGTGAGTTGGAGATCAGTGAAGAGAGGGGGTTGCAATACCTCAAGTCTATGATCACGCCCCAATCAAGTTCGGCTTTGGATTTCAATCTGGGTGTTCAGTATTATAAGGCTGATGATATTAAAAACGCGCAGCGCTACTTCCAGAATGCTGTTCGGAAATGGCCTACCTTTCAGGCGGCTTATAAACTTTTAGGTTACTGTTGCCTGCAAGGTGAAGATTGGACAAATGCCGCCGCGGCATTTTCCCGGGCAACCGCTCTAGGTGAAGACGACGCGAAAACATACGGGTTGCTTGGTATGATCTACCTGAATCAGGAAAAAATCCTTGAATCTGAAAGTGCTTATAAAAAAGCCATTATTGCGGATCCTGGGACGCTTGATTGGTACAAAGGCCTTGCCCAGACGCTGGTTAATCAGGGCAAGCACCTTGAACTGGTCTCCCTGTTTGAAGAGATGATCGATCAGGCGCCTGATGCAGAGGCTGAAAGGGATTTTCTACTAATGCAGTCCAATTCTTTCATCGCGCTGAATCAAAATTTGAATGCAGCCGCCAATTACGAGATTGTTCGTCGAATGGGGCTTGGCAATGCCGACTCTATGGGCCGGCTTGGAGATATCTATCTCAATGAAAACCAAGTTGAGTTAGCGACAGAGGCCTATGTTGAATCGATTGAGCTGGATCCTGAGCAATCTCAAGACATCCCAGTTAATTCCGCGACCATAATGGTAAGCCGGGGTTTCTGGAAGAATGGGCAGGTTTTGATCGACGTCATTCGCAAAGTTTTTGCCAAAGGAATTCTGCCGGAAAATCATCTCACTTTATTACGACTGGAAGCCCAAGTTGCCTTGGGAGAACAAATGGATTCGGCGATCGTCATTGGTTTCCTGGAAGAAATTCTGGAGCTGGAACCCGAGGATGGCCAAACATTGCTGCTCTTAGCCAAATTCGCTGCGTCCAGGGAAGACATTGAAGAATCCAGGAAATATTACGAACAGGTTATTGAACTGGAAGAATACGAGTATGAAGGCCTTATCCAATACGCCCAGATGCTCGGTCGCAGACGTTTGTATTGCGATGCAGTTCCTTTACTAAGAGATGCTTTGGACGTTGAATACACCACCCAGGTTGAAGTGTATCTAGATAATGTAGAGAGAGCATGCCGTAGACAACGTCTCGGTAGGCGATAGAAAGATTTTCCCCACAAAAAAAGCCTGCCTTTCAATGAGGCAGGCTTTTTTGTTTAATTGATTAAAAGTAGATAGGCTTATTGACCTAATTGAAATCTGGAGAATCTTCGGATAACAATATTCTCACCCAGCTGAGCGATCTTCTCGGTAATCAGGTCCTTAATGGTCCTGCCAGGTTCTTTAATGAATGGTTGGTCAATCATGCAGATCTCTGAGAAAAATTTATCCAGCTTTCCTTCCACAATCTTTTGGACCGCTTGTGGAGGTTTGCCTTCTGCTTGGCTGGTTGCGATGTCACGCTCCTTGTTCACCAGTTCTTCCGGAACCTCATCGCGGGTGAGAAAGGTGGGATTTGCGGCCGCGACGTGCAGACAGAAGTCTTTTGCAAGAGCTTTGAAATCATCCGTTTTTGCAACAAAGTCTGTTTCACAGTTCAGTTCGATCAAGACACCTACTTTACCACCCATGTGGATGTATTGTTCGATCAATCCTTCACTTGTATTGCGTCCAGCTTTTTTCGCAGCTGTTGATACTCCTTTCTTGCGCAAAGCTGTAATCGCTTTTTCTACATCGCCCTCGCTTTCAACGAGCGCCTTTTTGCAATCCATTATCCCCACGCCCGTTTTCTGGCGCAGGTCGTTTACCATAGTGGCGGTTATTTGTACACTCATTCGGTTATTCTATTAATATTGGATATTAGGATTCTGGCTTTTTGTTGCGGCCAGATTCTTGATCCACCATTAGTTCGGGATCGATGGTGACTGTAACCTCTTCCATGTTTTCTGCTGCTTCTGCAGCAACTTGTTCGGAGTAGGTTTCCAAGGTTGGTTCTGCAATGAAGGCTTGAGGTGTTTTGTTTGCCTCCCGTTTTGCCATGCCATTTTGCAGGGCTTCCATCACCGTTTCCACGATAATTCGGATAGACTTTACGGCATCGTCATTTCCTGGAATCGGGTAGTCCACCAACGTGGGGTCCGAATTTGTGTCCACCAATGCTACTAGAGGAATGCCGATGCGTCGTGCTTCAGCCACAGCGATGTCTTCACGCTTGATATCGATTATGAAGATTGCGTCCGGCAATTCTGGCATTTCAAGTAGCCCATCAAAATTGCGATTCATCCGGCTCATTTCCCTGTGAATAGCGGCCACTTCCTTTTTTGGAAGTTTATCGAGACTGCCGTCAGATTCCATCGCCAGATATTTTTTGTATTTACTGATACTATTCAGAATGGTCGAAAAATTGGTTAATGTGCCACCTAACCAACGGTTAACACAGTAAGGCATTTCAGTTCCAATTGCGGCTTCGCGCACGACTTCCTGAGCTTGCCTCTTTGTGCCAACGAGCAGCACTTTACCTCCCCCGGATACGGTTTCTTCCAGAAAAGTGGTTGCCTTTTCCAGGCATTCAAATGTTTTTCCCAAGTCCATGATGCTGATCCCTTGGCGATGATCGAACAC
>JAPUIL010000171.1 GCA_027297085.1 Verrucomicrobiota bacterium
ACCCCGCAAACTTGGATTGTGCTTGGAGATTTACCTGACGGCGTTAGCTCGAATATCAATTATAATGCCGGGGTAGTCACTATTAGTGGAACGCCAACCGAGGTGGGTTCATTTCCTGTTACTATTCAGGCCTGGCAAAGGGCCAACATGCGAGGTGATAGGGGGCCTGATCTTGATTTTACCATTGTCGTTGATCCCTTGATAAATCAGCAACCATTGGTCCAGGGCGTTGATTTGGGCGGATCGACTGAATTGTCCGTAGCGGTTAGTAATCCGGAGGGAGTAACCTTCCAATGGCAGAAACAGAACGCCGCAAATTCGGAGTTGTTTTACGACCTACTTGATCAAACGGGTGCTGTCCTTAGCTTGACCAATGTCACTTTGGAGGATTCAGGCAATTATCGTGTGGTTGTAACGAAAGGCTCGATAATAGAAGTAAGCGAGATGGCTATGGTGACGGTGAATTCACTTATAGCCCAGCAGCCGTCGAACCAAAGCGTGGACTGGAATGGATCCACTGAAATAACGGTGCTAATGAAGAATCCGGAGGGAGTGACCTACCAATGGGAGAAACAGAATGCGGACAATCCGGAGTTGTATGATGACCTATTTGGTGAGACAGGTGCCGTCCTCAACCTGACCAATGTCCGTTCGAAGAATTCTGGCAACTACCAGGTGATCGCAACGAAAGGCTCAGTGATTGAAGTGAGCATGAATGCGCTGTTAACAGTGAATAGTACGCCATTTCAGGCTTGGCTTGATGCCAACTTTGAGGATCCGTTTTCGGTCGAAGCCGGAGAAGAGCAAAACAATGATTTTGATACCTTTAATAACCTGCTTGAATCCCTTTTTGGCGGAGATCCAGAAGTGGCGGATTCGTTTCCATTTCCGGAGGTTTCTCAGGAGGTGATCAACGAGACCCGTTATGCGGTATTTCGGTATCCGGCTGTTCCGGTAGGAACCGAATCCCAAATCACCCCCGAGGCCACTGATGATTTAGTCGGAAATGTGTGGACGCCGCTTCAGAACGGAGTGGAGGGGGTAATCATAGAAAGCTCAGTGGAAGGATATTTCGTGAAAATTCCGTCTGAACTGCGTATATTTCTCAGATTGTTTATCGCATCAGCCCCCTGAATTTTTATTTTGTTACGCTGATAGGGCTGCCTAATTTTCTATCCATTGGACGGCGCTTCGCAAAACTGGCAGCCACATAAGGAACTCTACTGGGCTAACGGCAGGGGCAAAGCGGCCCGGATCGGAGAATGGAAACTGGTGTCTGGAAATAAAAAGCCTCGGGAGCTTTATAACTTAGCAGGGCGACCTCGTCGATGGCGCAGGCCAGGTTTCACCCACGCTTCTCTTGCAATTCCCACCGGAAGGCACCAGGCCCTCGCGCATTCCAAAGATGCGATTTTTCATAGTTTTGATTAGCGTATCCAGATTCCAGTTACGTATCTTGAATCCGAATCGTTCATCTTCGACCGCGGCCACCGGCAACCCGGGGATCGGCCGGCCATCGGTACTATTCGGCATTGCGATTTTCCGCTTTCTCCATTGACTTGAGAAAATGAAGGTTCGCAAAATTGGGGAGGAAAAACTGGATTCCCTTCCCGCGTCGCACCCGCATGCGTTGGCCAACCGAAAAGATCTGCACCTCATAAATCGATTGATGGGCACCCGGCGGTGGTTTGGACGAACATTGCCTGACCTTGTCGGAACATCGGGCCGAATTCTTGAATTGGGAGCTGGGCACGGTCTGTTGTCAGACTTTCTTAGACGGCGCCATGATCAGGCGTCTTTATGGCAATGGCATGCGTTGGATATCAAGCCGGTGCCTTCGCGTGTAACCAAAGGATTGCAGTGGCACCAGGCGGATCTAATGCAGTTCGGTGATTACAACACATTCGAAGTGGTATTTGGAAATTTTATACTCCATCAATTTGATGAGACTAAACTTCAATCCTTGGGTGACCGTTTTCAGCAAGGGCCACGAGCACTCGTTTTCCAGGAGTTATGGCGCACATCCGCATTTTATTGGGGCAGCCTATTGTTAACCTTGTTTATGCATCCAGTAACAAAACACGATGCCCGTGTTAGCGTCCGGGCTGGTTTTCGAGGTCAAGAATTAGCTGATCAACTGGGCTTAGATTCAGCCACATGGACTGTTAAGGTGGAATATTCACCTATGGGAGCGTATCGCATGGTAGCGCTACGTCTATAAGACCATGTCAAGAAAGCAAACAACGGTTATTTATGGAGGCGGGCTTGCAGGCCTGTCGCTTGGGATCTCGTTGCGGCAGAGAAATGTGCCAGTTGAATTGCATGAAGCAGGAACCTATCCCAGGCACCGGGTTTGCGGAGAATTTATAGCCGGAGCCGGCAAGCCGTTGTTTGAAGAGCTGGGTATCGCCACCGCTTTAGAGGATGCGTTGAGTTTAGAGACAACGGTATGGCACTGTGGCAGGCGTCAAGTGTTGAGCAAACGATTGCCATCACCCGTGACAAGCATCTCACGTTACACTTTGGACGACCGTTTGAGTCAGCTCTTCCAAGAAAAAGGAGGCGTGCTTCATTGCGGAAGCCGGGTTAAAGAGGATTCGGTTAGACACGAAGGTTCCGTTTGGGCGACGGGACGAAGACCTCCAAATCAGGATTCCTCCGGGAAAGGTTGGATTGGTTTGAAATGTCATGCGTCCGGATTGACCTTGAAGAGTGACCTCGAGTTTTACTTCGGCCGCAACGGTTATCTTGGCATCAGTCCCATCTCGAAGAACCGTTTCAACATATGTGGGCTGTTTCGGGTGAACCGTCGCCTGCTGGGCACAAAGCAGAATCTGTTTAACCGCTATCTGGAAGACAACGGACTCCGGCACCTGGTGCCTAGAATGGAAGAGGCACAGGTCGATCCTGAGAGCTGGTGCGCCGTGGCTGGTCTGGACTACCGCAATGGCCCACCTGAAACCGCAGGCCTGCGAATTGGGGACCAGTTCGGCCTGATTGCGCCGCTGACTGGCAATGGAATGAGCATCGCC
This sequence comes from Verrucomicrobiota bacterium, assembly GCA_027297085.1. Classification (GTDB taxonomy): domain Bacteria; phylum Verrucomicrobiota; class Verrucomicrobiia; order Opitutales; family UBA2995; genus UBA2995. Next base: position 3,033 of record JAPUIL010000171.1, read on the forward strand.
TTTGAATCCGCCGCTTTGGCGGCCCCGTTCATCGAAAGCTGGGCCAGCCACAAACGCAGCTGGCAGGAGGCCATCCGTGCAATCCATGACACTCAGACAAAAGCGTTTGCCAAACGGAAGCAATTTGGTAAGCTTCTACAGGTGTTTTTACTTAATCCTTGTGGACAGTCTCTTCTACGTCTTTTATGCGCAACGCACATACTACCATTCAAAACCCTTTATTCCCTGACCCACCAGGTCTGAACGGTCGTCATGTATCTTGAGCAGCTCGCAACCGCCGTGCCCAAGCACGTTTTTACCCAACGAGAATTGTGGGACATGTACCAGCAAACGGACATGCCCGCCCAGCTAACGCCACGCTCTCAGGATCTGGTGAAGCAGGTACTCAATGGAGACAGCGGCATTGACAAACGCCATTTCGCTACTCCCGAAGTCGACCGTCTCTTTTGTCAGGATGCGGAAAGCCTGAATGAGTTGTTTGAAAAAGAAGCGCCTGCCCTAGCCCTCGAATCCCTGGAAAAAGCCCTGGATGAGGCGGGTTGGAAAGCCGCTTCTCTCGACGCCCTGATCGTCTGCACCTGCACAGGTTATATCTGCCCGGGAATCTCCAGTTATGTAGCGGAGCAACTGGGTCTGCGCTCCAATCTCTTTATGCAAGACCTGGTTGGTCTGGGTTGCGGAGCCGCCATACCTATGATGCGTTCCGCTTCAGGATTTTTAAAAGCCGAACCGGAAGCACGTATTGCTACCGTAGCTGTTGAGATTTGCAGCGCGGCTTTTTACATCGATAACAGCCCGGGTGTTATCATCAGCGCCTGCCTGTTTGGTGATGGAGCGGCAACGGCCCTGTGGACGGGCAGTTCCGGCAATTCAAACTGGCGTATTGAAAACTTTGATACTCTACACATGCCGCAACATCGCGAATGCCTGCGCTTCGAAAACCGCGCCGGTAAGCTACGCAACAAGCTGGAATTCAGTGTGCCGAAAAAAGCGGCCAAGGCGGTGGGAAGATTGTTTAAGGACTATTGTAAGGCCTCGGAAACACCACAGGAATTCATTTGCCACGGCGGTGGCCGGAACGTTCTCGATGCACTGGAAGAAACCGTTACCGGCTTCGACCTGTCCCCTGCCCGCGAAGTGTTACGGCAATACGGGAATGTTAGTAGTCCAAGCGTTTTGTTCGCCTTGCAGCATTATCTTCAAAACGATCCGGTGGCGGACCACCTCTGGCTTACGAGCTTCGGGGCGGGTTTTTCCGCACATAGTTGCGCATTGCGACGCGATTGAATATCGTCTTCAGGAAGATTCAACTGCCCAAATCGTTTTCCTTATTAAAAAATTGAAATATGGATTCGCTTCAACAATCTCATTACTCGTGAGACTTCAATACGCCCTTATAGTGGCAATTTTACTTCCTTTCAAAGGTCATGCGGCCCCGGATACTGGAGCAATATATCAGTTAGATCCTGGTCGGACTCAAGTCCGAGTTCACCTTGGAAAGTCGGGTCTGTTTGGTTTCATGGGAGACAATCATATCATAGATGTCCCTATTTCAGAAGGCACTTTAGTTTCAGACCCTTCCAGCAACCAACCTCAGTCTCTCAAGTTTACCATCCAAACCGGACAGGTTAAAGTTCTGGATCCCGATATAGCGGATGACAACCGGGTTGAGGTTCAGAACAAGATGATTGGAGAGAACGTTCTGGATGTATTAAAATATCCAACAATTCAATTCTCTTCAACCGCGTTTAAAAAAACCAAAGACGAAAATACTTGGCGAATTCCTGGGAAGATAACGGTAAAAGACCAAACAGTTTCCATAGAAATCACTGCCGAGATCAATATTGAACCATCACATTTTACCGCGCAGGGCCAAGCAGAGCTACGTTTGAGTCATTTGGGGATTAAACCTCCCGGCGCTGGCGCTGGTACCATCAAAGTTAAAAATTTATTCAAAGTAGAGTTTGAAAGCTATGGGAAAAAGTAAACTTCACTTTCTAACGCGATGCGTTGCCGGAAAGTTCGATGTTTTACGGTTACTGACTCTGGGATGCATTACAGTTGGCGTGGCGACTCATCCTGAGGTTTTCGCCCAACCTATTGAGGATGAATTCCTTGATTTCGATCGGCCCGAATCGTGGGCCATGAAATATTATGCTTCCGTTGGCCTGATGAATGG
>JAPUIL010000172.1 GCA_027297085.1 Verrucomicrobiota bacterium
TTCATTCGATGAGTGGTTGAATTTGGGAAACATATTGCATCCTCATCGAAATTCGCGGCGCCCGCAGCAAACACCAACTAATCCTGGCGCCCAACCAGACCATGATAGAATTACAATTTGAAGGGTTGCCATTGGCAGCCCCCATCCAACGGGCTTTGTCGGAAAAGGGTTACACCCAACCGTCCCCGATCCAATCAAAAGCTATTCCTGTCCTGCTTGAAGGACGTGATTTGCTGGCCTGTGCGCAGACCGGCACTGGAAAGACGGCGGCCTTCGCGCTGCCGATCCTGCACCGTTTAGCCGGGCAGCGCCAGAGGCTTCGCCGCTTTGAAGTACGCAATCTCATCCTGACTCCTACCCGCGAACTTGCTGTTCAGGTGGCCGAAAGTTTTAGCACCTATGGCAGCCGTATACCGTTCGAAATTGGACTGGTCTATGGCGGCGTGTCTCAAGGTCCTCAGGTGAAAAACCTCAGGAAAGGGCTGGATGTCCTGGTAGCCACCACTGGACGTTTGCGTGACCTGATTGAACAGGGTTATGTGGATTTATCTGGTGTTGAGTGTTTCGTTCTGGACGAAGCCGACCGGATGCTCGATATGGGTTTTATCCGCGATATTCGGAAGATTTCCGAACTGCTGCCACGAAAACGCCAGACTTTGCTTTTCTCCGCCACCATGGGTCCGGAGATTACGAAACTTGCCGCCAGCCTGTTATACAGGCCCGAGGAAATTCGGATCGCCCCGAAAGTTACTACCGCGGAAAAAATCGACCAACGTATTCAATTCATGGAACGTGGCGATAAGCAGACTCACCTTGTTGAGTTAATGGGTCAACGCATGAAGAACAACCCCGGTGAGCTCAACCTGGTCTTTAGTCGAACCAAGCATGGCGCCCGCCGTCTGGCTCAAAAGCTCGATCGCGCTGGCATCCGCGCCGACGCCATACATGGCGACAAGTCCCAGGCCGCTCGTCAAAAGACACTCGACCGTTTCCGCGCAGGTCGCACTCCCGTGCTGGTAGCTACCGATGTAGCAGCTCGTGGGATTGATGTTCGCAATATTACGCTGGTTATCAACTTTGATCTTCCGTCAGAGCCCGACAACTACGTACACCGTATTGGTCGCACTGCGCGGGCCGGTGCCAGTGGACATGCCATTACTTTTTGTTCCGACGAGGAACTTGATCTTCTGCGCGCCGTGGAACGCGTAATCAAACAAAGCGTACCAGTGGACAGGGATCATCGATTTCACTCAGCATCCATTGCCGCCCGTCATCGCGACGGTTTGAATTCGAGGCCTCGTAATACAGGTGGAGGCGGACGAGGAGGCCAATCTAAACGTCGTCGTTTTGGTAAAACATCCTTACGCACTGCCTTGGTTCCAGCTGCAAAGAGGTCGGGCCGCAGCCGTTTTTCCCAACGAGGTCAGCAGCGCTCTGCTGGTGGGAGAAGAGGATAGAGCAGAGCATCCAGCGGATAGTCGGAAGCGGAGGGGCAACGTTTATATGCTTTCTTCTCAATATTGTATGGAATATGGTTTGGATTCTCTCATCTGTATTTTCATCTCTTATGAAGAAGTTCTTATCTCTCCTCCTCTGCATATTTATCCTTCAAAGCGCATCTGCGGTGGATGTCATTCAGTTTCGCTCCATTGATTTTGAGAACAAGATCGTTGAGCTGCACAATTTCAGCGATAGTTCCGTTGGCCTCGACGGCTGGCGGTTTTGCACCCACGATGAAAGCCTATCACGGCGATACTCCGGTCAATCTGGAATGAACGGGATGATCATTGCGGCTCGTGCTTCGCTTTATATATATTGGGATGATGATGCGCCGGAGGGAGATTCAGCGCGAATCAATCGCTCCTCCATTGGTAATGGTTCGGTCCTCGCTTCACCTCTCGATCAGGATGCCTACGGCATGCAAATTTATTTCGGAGCCGGTTTTGCAAATGGAAATAATATTGCCGACCATATTCAGTGGAGTATTGGCGGGGTCGATAATGAATCTGCGGATGGGCGCTCTTTGGAAGCTGAAGAAGGTGGAGTGTGGACTGATCAGAGTCTCTGGATTTCGACCACCGAGAATTCGACTCAGATCGTGTTGACCGATATCACTGGAGCCCGCTCGCATAGCCCGGATAATTACCAGGTATTCGAGCCAGTTTCTCTCCCTTTTTCGGAGTTCTTAATCACCGATGTCCTATTCGACACCAACGGAACGCTCGATCTTACCTGGGAGGACCTTTCCAGTTTCGGTGTGACTAGCTACACCGTTGAAACCAGTCCTGATCTCGCCGTCTGGACCGGAGCGGGAAACAGTGGAACGAACTCAATTTCGCTTTTTGATGTTACGAATATCTCCGCTTTTTTTCGAGTGATTGTTGAATGAGGTATTAGAGGGGCAGGGCCACATGTTGACCTTGTTGGGACGAGCGGATTCCTGCTTCAAGGATTTCCTGAGCATTCCGTGAGTTGTTGGGGCAGCAAAGCATCCATGGTTCCGTGTCATTGCGGATTACCTCTACGAAGTGTCTGGCAGAATCAGCCATCCACGGATCGGGATCCAGGACAGGCACTTCGCTGCCTTCAGGATCATGCTCAGTTGCCAGGTACAGCTTTCCTCCCTGCCGGGGTTCAACCAGAAGGGTGCCTTCCGTTCCGTAGAGCGCGGTTGTGTAGCTGGTCAGCTTTCCGATTTGTGTCCAAGAGGCTTCGGCGGTGGACATGCCGAAGGGATATTTCATGGCTATCAACGCGTTATCTTCCACTGAGATAGTGTCCTTGACTTGTCCCCCCTTCATGCCGGTTACGGTTTCCGGAAGACCAAGCAAGGTAGCGGATAGAAGGCAACCGTAGCAGCAGTAGTCCATCATGGCGCCGGCCCCGTTCAGGTCCGGGTTAAACAACCAGTCACAAAAATACTCAGAGCAACCGAGTTCAGCGGGGCCCGCGTGTGCGGCCCGGTATTTGACGGCCCAGATGTTACCGATCGCATCCTCGTTGGCCATAGCCAACGCTTTCTGCAGTTGTGGCCACCAGGCGAAGGGCCAGTTGATAACTAACCTAACTCCATTTTCGTCTGCGGCGGCTACCATTCGGTTGGCTTGCTCGAGGCGGGCGGCCATGGGTTTTTCGATGAGTACGTGAAGCTTTTGCTGCATAGCCTGGATGGCGAGTTCAGCGCCTTCGGCATTGCTGCTGAAAACATAGACCGCATCCAGCTGTTCTTTATTTAGCAAGTCCTCGTGTGAGTCGTAGGTTTTACAACCATACTCGGTAACTAAACGAGCTGTGAGAGGTTCGTTCGGATCCGAAACGGCTACCAATTTCATATCCTCGCACCCAGAAAGGGCTATTAGGTTACCCCATACATGGTCGTGGCTGAGTCCCAGGACTCCGATTCTAAGTGGTTCGTTCATAGGTGGTGTTATACAAGTATTTATTCGAAAGTTTGGAGGTTTTTTGTAGGAACGGCTTTACGCCGCGATTCGAACGTCCTGCCACGATCGCGGCGTAAAGCCGCTCCTACAATTTTTATTCGGCATTACTAATGTAGGAGCAATTTTAATCGCGACTCAACGACTAGATTGTCGCGAATAAATTTGCTTGGCGCCATCCAAAGCTCAGTGAGTTGGGAAGTCGCTGGAACTAAAACAGTAATCATAACAAAATAGAATGAAAACTTAAGAACTAGCGATGGAAATTCTCAAATCAAACCCAACGGGTAACCACTCCCGTTCGATAGGGCCTGACCAGCCAACGGAAGCGAGTCTTGCGTCGTCGATAGAGATGTCGGCACGAAGCGTAGACAGCGAGCTGCAAAGCCATGTGATAGAGCCCCGAAATTATTCTGA
>JAPUIL010000173.1 GCA_027297085.1 Verrucomicrobiota bacterium
GTGGTCCGGCTCGTCGGGATACGGTCCACATACGATCTGGACCACGTTGAAGCCCTTGGCCTTGCGGTTGGCGGTCAGTTCCTTGAATCCTTCCCAGGGCAGCCGCTTGACCAGCCCTTTCCACCAGGTATCGCCCAGCCACAAGAACGGCGTGCCGTCCGCGTGTTCGAAGTATTGTCTGTTCTTCGACACCTGAATGGGACCGCGACGGTAAAGCGCGTTTTCTCCGTTGTAGGGCTTGATCTCGATCCGGCCTTCGATCCCGTGCAGGCCTTTGTCCCCAGTATCGCTGCACTGGGTACGATAACGGTGGGTGCCCAAAATGGGAGATGCGTAGCGTACTTTCCACTGGTCTCCTCCCGCCCAGAATGCCGGCACAGTCTTTTCCGTTCCCTGTGGATCCGTGAACACGACATCCAGTTCGATTTCCAGGAACGGATTGCTCCGGCTCTTTTCTGCCTGGAATGAAATTTCAGCGATTCGATTAGCTTCGGTGACTTTACGAGGTGATTGCGCGGACAGGCTCAAAGAAACGCAGCCCATCATTATCAAGTATGTTTTTAAAATAAATTTCATATATGTATCCGTTTTTTGGTTACATATCATTCTTTAGCTCGTCTATTGGTTAGTGTGATCCCGAGGCTCCCGGACCCCAGCGGTAATAATTCTCTTCTCCGCTCACAACTTTGAGCGCTCGCTGAAAAGGATAATTGAGCCCGTAAGGAATTCCGGGAAGGGCGGCAACTTCAGATTTTTCAACCGCCTCCTTCAATGGCTCAATGGCCGGCCCAAGCTTTTCAACCGCTTCCGGTGGTTGAGAATCGAGAATTCCCGCAGCCCTAATTTGAGCGGAAACAATGGGATACTCCAAAGCCTCGATAACAACCGGCAGCGCCTTTTCATACCGCCCGGTGTTGAACAGTCCCTCCGCCGCGGTCAAGCGGACACTGACCGACTCGTCCGCCAGGGCCGAAAGCAAACCGGCAATCACTTCGGCTTCATCGGATCGGGTGGCCACCAGACCGAGCACCGCCCAGAAGCGGATTGCTGAGTCAGGGTCCTTGGCCCGGGCCAATAACTCAGGGATCGCTGCCATTCCCTGGACCTGAAGGTTGGCCGTCTCGAGGATCCCCTCGTAGTTTGCCAACGACTGTCCGAGGTCCCAAGGCGATTCTCCTTCTTCCAGGCGTCCAAGCATTTCCGTCTCCTCGAGAATGGCGATGTCGCGCGATTCCAGCATCCAATCGTGGAGTTGTCCGCGCATCCGTTTGAGAACAGCCGCGTATTTCGGGTCGGCGGCCACGTTGTTTACCAGGTAGGGATCGCCCTCCGAATCGTAGAGTTCCTCGACCGGCTTGAACCGCATGGCGAGCATTTCCTGAGGGCCGGTAAGTTTCCCCTGGCGGGCAAGCCCTGCCCATTTTTGTACGACGGAGGCGCCAAACTCGTAGTCCTCGTAAGGTTTGAAAGGAAGGTGCGGGAAAAAATTGCGCTGGTAGCGATACCGCTGGTCCCGGACGCTGCGGACCATTTCAAAGCGCGTATCGAGACGGTCACGCATACTGAAGGCGTAATCCCGGTATTCGATTTCGCCTGAGCCATTTTTAGAGAGGAGCGGACGTCCTTGCATGTGTTTAGGGATATCGAGACCAGCCAAAGACAACGTCGAAGGACCCAGGTCCATCAGCGTCACCAGACCATCGACCACGGAGCCGGGGGCAGCGGGAGCCAGGTGCTGATACTTCTTCGGGAAACGCGCGATCAGCGGGACGTGGGTGCCTTGCTCCCAAAGGGTATGTTTGCCACGGGGCATGCCCACCCCGTGATCAGACCAAACGAAGATAATGGTATCTTCCCAAAGGCCATCTTCCTTTAACTGATCAATCACTTCTCCCGCGCGGTAGTCCACCTGCGTGACCGCATCGTAATAGCGCGACCAGGCCTTGCGAAACTCTGGCACATCAGGGTTAAAGGGAGGAATCGGTGCCTTCTCCGGATCGTGAAAGTCTTCCAGTTTCAGTCGATTCAGCCGCTCTTTGACGATCTCGTCCTCGGAATACTTGGTGATGCTGGAATGGCACTCTATGAAATTAAAGACCGAAAAGAACGGCTGCTCCTTGTCGGGGCGATTTCGCCAATGGGCGTGTTTGCTGCTCTCGTGCCAAGCCACATCCTCCTTTTCATTGCTTGTGTTGCTGCGCGTGTCGCCAGGGACGCCTGTATCGCCCCCCATGTTGTAATCTTCCTTGTAATTATTGCTGGTATAGTAGCCGGCTTCAATTAAAAGGCTCGGGAACATTTTCGCAAATTCCGACGGTTGCGTATTGCTTCGGTGATGCAAGGTTCCCAGCGAGTTGGGATACATGCCCGTGATAATGCTCGACCTTGAGGTAGAACACACCGGGGCTACTGAATGAGCTTTGGTGTAGCGAATACCTTCGGCGGCCAGGCTGTCGAAAACAGGCGTGCGAGCATACTCATCTCCATAACAACCCATCATCGGTGTAATGTCTTCCAGAGAAATCCAAAGAATGTTGGGCTTTCCCTGAGTGTGTCGAACGGGCCTGTCCTGCTGTGCCTCGGCAGAGTCTTCTGGTGAAGGCGTGGCAGCCCGATCTACCCCACATGCCGTGAAGATGATCATTACTGCAAGTGTCACCAATAACTGGATACTACTTTTTTTATTCATTTGTTCGCACTCTTTATCTGTTTAAAATAATTCGCTGAAAGGGAGGCAAAGCTTCTGGTAATCTATACTAAACTATTCTTTCCCAGCCAGCTTAACTCTGACCACATCATAGGACGGAGCTTCAACCGTAACGGGTTTGTATCCTTTCACGTTTACCTTAAGTGAATAGCCTTTCGAAGGATCCCGGTTCATTATAAAAAGAAGACCTTGTCCGGAGCTTTTGTCTTCAAGCGCCCGCGCTTCCAGGTAGGGCCGAAACTCTTCATCTGCCCCTTCCAGCACGATATCCGGTTCTATTAAATCGCTGAGAAAAGACTGCACGACCTGCCGGGTTCTTTTGTGCATCGTAATGTGATAGGTGTAGAACAATTGGCAACCCGTGATCAACAACCGCCCCTCGTACTGCGGAGGTATCAGGGCCGCCGGGGCTCCATTGTCATCAAACTTGAGGACAGCCTTCTCTCCCTCCAGGAGCAGCCGGCCATTGTAGCAATATCCACCAAAAGCATTGTCAGCCAAGTTCAATCCCTCACCCGTGCCTCTTACACTCCAACCGGAATAAAGCAAGTAACGCAATTTTTCAGATTGACTGGCTTGGATGCCAAAGGTTTCAGTGAAGCGTGCGACCGCTGCCGGGTCTTGTGGAGGTAAATCAATAATCGCTGAACCCCCGTTGGCGACGTAGGCCTCTATGTCGTCAATTTCGCTTTCAGTCAGATCAGAGACGTGCGGAAAGACGACTGCTTTGTACTTACCGAGATCTTTCGTGCCATGGACGATACATGCGGCTTCGTATCCAATATCACTCAGCAACTGATAGGCTCCCCGGGTCGCCTTTAATAGGGTCAGCCCACCACCCACAAAATCACCAGCGTTGTCTGGCCGGGAGCGCATCGCCTGATCCCTCGTAAAATAGATACCCACCGAGGGCGTCAATGATTGCGCCCGGGCAATAAAGGGAAGATCCGGCTCCAGCGCTTTTATCGCTTTTTGCAGGCCAAGCCGGCGATCCGTGTCGTAGCTGTCAGGCTCGATCATCCCATTCACCATCGGTTCGGCGCCATTTAACAAAGGATCCCAGCGGTAGAAATAAAGGCCCTTCATCCCGTGTCCCAGGAGGTTAATGAATATCTTCACCCTTTGATTGCCACCCCGGGGCAAGCCCTCGACTTCGTCGACTGCGGAAGACCGCAGCGGGGTATCACGGCAATCCAACCCTTCGGGCTCCGGGGTTCGATGAATCGC
>JAPUIL010000174.1 GCA_027297085.1 Verrucomicrobiota bacterium
CCTGGATTGTTTGTGAAATCTCTTGCGAAAGATTTACTGAACGATGCCCAGGCGGTACTGAAGGTTTTAAACATGTGCGGTGAGTGGGACTCTAATAGGGATGCGAAACTCCAGGCACTCGTTAACTTGCTCACGAAGAAACATCCAGACGAAAAGGTCATCGTGTTTACCCAGTTCGCCGATACCGTCCGCTATTTGGAAAGCCAATTGAAAATGTGTGGGGTCGCAGCCCTGTCAGGCGTGACGGGCGACTCCTCCAACCCCACCGCCCTAGCCTGGCGATTCAGTCCGGACAGCAACAATAAACGTACCATCATAAATCCTGAAGAGGAGTTACGAGTCTTAATTGCGACGGATGTCCTAAGTGAGGGCCAAAACCTTCAGGATGGCGCGATCGTGGTCAACTACGATCTCCCCTGGGCAATCATTCGTCTGGTCCAACGTGCGGGGCGTGTAGATCGTATTGGACAGAAGGCGGAAAACATTCTCTGTTATTCCTTTCTTCCTGCCGATGGGGTGGAACGCATTATCCGTCTTCGATCAAGAGTCCGCCGGCGATTGCTGGAAAACGCCGAAGTCGTTGGGACCGATGAAGCCTTTTTCGAAGACGATCGGAATGACCAGGCGGTCTTGGATCTCTACAACGAAAAGGCCGGCATCCTCGATGGCGAGGCCGACACCGAGGTGGATTTAGCATCGTATGCCTACCAAATCTGGAAGAATGCCATCACCGCTGATCCGAGCCTGCAAAAAGTCATCCCCGACTTGCCACCGGTGATTTACTCCACCCGAGAGTACCAACCAAAGGAGAAGCAACCCGACGGGATACTTGTATATCTACGGACTGCGGAAGGCAACGATGCATTGGCTTGGATAGACAAACAGGGTAGAGGTGTCACCGAGTCGCAATTCGCCATCTTGCAAGCGGCAAACTGTAATTCAGAGACTCCGGCAATACCACGACAGGATAACCATCATGAACTGGTTCAGAAAGGCGTGGAGCTCATTGTCAAAGAGGAAAAGTCCATCGGAGGACAATTGGGCCGGCCTTCAGGTGCTCGTTTCCGGACGTATGAACGACTGAAGCGTTATGCCGAGCAGGTGAAAGGGACGTTGTTTGAATCCCAGGAACTGCACAAGGCGATTGACGAGATTTACCGGTACCCGCTACGCCCATCAGCGGTGGATACAATGAACCGCCAACTGCGCAGCGGCGCATCCGATGAGGCACTGGCCGAACTGGTTATTGCTCTTCGCGGGGAAGATCGTCTCTGTCTGGTTCATGAGGCCGAACAGATCCAAGAGCCCCGAATCATCTGCTCCATGGGGTTAAAAGAGGGAGCGTAGATCATTCTCATGATGAAACTCGATATTCCACGAACTCGGTCATTGCTACAGAAATTCGAGTTCAAGACCCTGTTCATTGAGGAGTTAGGCTGGTCACAGCCATCCGTCAGGAAACCAACAGCACTGGTTCATGATGGCGTCGAGTTTGAGATTCGGCAGATCGCTGAATTAGCTGGGGTTGTCGTGCTCGAAATCATCGCCCGAGACGCCTCGATCCCCAACGCCAAAACTCGAGCAGCCGTTCATAAACTAATCGCCAAGCAGCACCACGAGAACCTCCTGATTTTTCTTGATCAACATCGCACCACAAGTCTCTGGTACTGGACAAAGCGAGAAAGCGGGAAAACCTATCCACGTGAACATCTCTACCTTCAAGGCCAGCCAGGTGACCTCTTCCTCAGCAAGCTGAGCGCCATGGTGTTTGACATTAGCGAATTCGACGAAACAGGCCGTATCCCGATCGTAGAAGTTGCTGGCCGGTTGAGAAACGCCTTGGATGTTGAGCAGGTCACCAAAAAGTTCTATCGGGAATTCTCCGAACAACACCTTGCGTTCCTGGAATACATAAAAGGAGTAGACAACGAGCAAGAGCGCCGATGGTATGCGTCGGTCCTACTAAACCGTCTGATGTTCATCTACTTCCTCCAGCGGAAGGGCTTTGTCGATAACGGCCACTACAACTACCTCCAAACAAAGCTAAACGAGACTCAGCAACAATTAGGCCCCAACCAGTACTTCGGCAAGTTTTTAAAGCTCCTCTTTTTTGAAGGTTTTGCTAAACCGGAAGAAAAACGAACTGCCGAAGCACGGAAACACCTGGGCTCGATTCGATACCTGAACGGTGGTCTCTTTCTTCCGCATAAGGTGGAGCAAGAGTATCCCAAGCTCGATGTAGCGGACAGAGCCTTTGAAAACCTGTTCAAGCTCTTCGAACGCTATTCCTGGAATTTAAACGATACACCAGGGGGCCAAGACAACGAGATCAATCCAGATGTCCTCGGCTATATCTTTGAGAAATATATCAATCAAAAGGCCTTTGGCGCCTACTACACCAGACCGGAAATCACCGAATACTTATCCGAAGCCACGATCTACAGGCTGGTCCTCAATGCGATCAATGATTCAGAGACTATCAAGGACTTTCACCTGCCGGGCGTAAAAGCGTATCACTACCAGGCCATCCCGGATCTGCTCATGGACCTGGATGCCCCACTCTGCCGAAAGCTCCTGCACGAAGTCCTCCCCAATCTCAGCCTGCTTGACCCTGCGTGCGGGTCCGGTGCCTTCCTTGTTGCGGCGATGAAAACCCTCATCAACCTCTATGCTGCCATCATTGGCAAGATCAAGTTTCTGCACGACCGGAATCTCTCGAGTTGGTTAAGCCAAGCCGAGCGGGAACATAAAAGTCTGAGCTACTTCATAAAAAAACGAATCATCACCGACAATCTCTATGGCGTGGACATTATGGAAGAGGCAACGGAAATTGCTAAGCTCCGGCTTTTTCTTGCTCTGGTTGCGTCAGCAGAGAGTGAGGATCAACTTGAACCGCTTCCCAATATTGACTTCAATGTCCTGACGGGCAATTCACTCATCGGGTTGATGCGGGTTACGGAGGAGGATTTTGAGCGGCAGTACGCCCAGGGCAAACTGTATCGTCAGAGTTACCGACAGGTTCTCGAAGAAAAAAATCGGCTCATAGACACCTATCGTCATGCCACAACATATGC
>JAPUIL010000175.1 GCA_027297085.1 Verrucomicrobiota bacterium
ACCTTAGTAGTCACGCCCTGGATTTGGCTCGGAAACACCTCCACTCTGAATTCTCTCCCAGCCAGGTATATGTCATTGGCGACACTCCCAAGGATATCGAATGCGGGAAGGCAATTGGCGCACATACCGTGGCTGTGGCCACCGGACACCACTCCGTAGAAGAACTCAATGTCCATCAGCCATCGGTTGTGTTTGAGTCCTTTGCCGATCCACAGGTATTGTTGGATTTTATTCCTGCCTGATTCAGGTAGAAGAAACTTTCGTTTTTGATCGCTTGTGATAAGGGCCAAAGTTGATGTCATGATTTTATAGATACGTCTGTTTTCATGGATGAATGGTTATCCTGCCACTCACGCAAGGATGGAACGATTAACATTACGAGTGAATAGCAATCTTCGCCTCTTTGGGGGTACGCTGGTTCCGAAAACTCCTTAAAACTTGCCTATGAGATATGTATGCCAATAGTGCAGTTTTTCTTGAAACCTTCTATTCTTAATGAAAATGATTAAAGTTCTTCGCGGCCTCGGTTTGTTTCTTTTCAGTCTCTCCCTTTTACTGGGACCTTCAACCTTTGCAGACGACGATGCCAACTCTGCGGTGGATGCGATTGCCGCCGCAGCCGAAGAGGCCGATGCTGAAAGTCTCGACGACAAAATCAACTCGGCTGTCGGACCCGCTACCAAGCTTATCGAGACGGTCGTATTCTGGGCCATCCCGATCGCCGGACAGGATGTACCTTTCGTCCTCATATGGCTCGTTGTCGGAGCAATCATTTTCACGGTTTATTTTCGCTTTATAAACATCCGCGGCTTCAAGCTTGCCCTCGATATCGTGCGAGGTAAATACACAGATCCCAATGAAACGGGCGAGGTTTCTCACTTCCAGGCGTTGACCGCCGCTCTCTCCGGAACCGTGGGGCTTGGCAACATTGCCGGCGTGGCTGTGGCAATCAGCCTGGGTGGACCCGGTGCAACATTCTGGATGGTGCTCGCCGGTTTCTTAGGCATGTCCTCCAAGTTTGTGGAATGTACCCTGGGCGTGAAATACAGACAGATCGACGAAACTGGCACGACCTACGGTGGACCCATGTACTATTTGAGTCGCGGATTTGCAGAGAAAGGATTTCTCAAATTTGGAAAAGTCTTGGCGGTCTTCTTTGCCATCGTGTGTATCGGGGGTTCGCTCGGCGGAGGTAACATGTTCCAGATCAATCAGGCTTACGTGCAGTTCGTCGGGGTGACCGGTGGTGAAGCAAGCTGGTGGGCCGGCAAAGGCTGGTTATTTGGGCTGATCGTTGCCGTTATCGTAGGAATGGTCATTATTGGGGGCATTCGGAGTATCGCGCGAACTACGTCGAAGATTGTTCCATTCATGTGCGGTATATACGTGGTGGCGGCAATCGTGATTCTGTTTGCCAATTTCGGGCAGATTCCTTCGGCCTTTGGGCAAATCATCAGCGGAGCCTTTTCCGGTGAGGCCATAGGGGGAGGTGTCATCGGCGTCATCATACAAGGATTCAGGAGAGCCGCGTTTTCCAACGAAGCGGGGATCGGTTCGGCATCCATTGCACACTCCGCTGTTCGCACGGAAAATCCCGCCAGTGAGGGACTGGTCAGTTTGCTGGAGCCTTTTATTGATACGGTGATTGTCTGCACGATGACGGCGTTGGTCATCATCATCACCGGTACCTGGACGGATGCAGAAGAAATGGGTGGCGTAGGTGTAACATCAGCGGCGTTCGAAAGCGTTATCTCCTGGTTTCCACTCATCCTTGCTGTGGCGGTCATCCTGTTTGCTTTCTCCACTATGATCGCCTGGTCCTATTACGGTGAGCAGAGCTGGGTCTATCTTTTCGGGCGAAGCGAAAAATCGAAATTGGTATTCAAGGTATTATTTTGTTTCTTCGTAGTTGTGGGTGCGGCCATGAGCCTCAGCAATGTGATCGGTTTCTCCGATGCTATGATTTTTGCCATGTGTTTTCCCAACGTGATCGGACTCTATTTCCTCATGCCCAAAGCGCGTGAAGAACTGGACAATTATATGGGAAAAATCAAGGACGGCACCATCAAGCGTATAGACTGATTCAGGAGACGAACTGCACGGTCGGTTTCCATATCTCCAGGTGGACCAAATATTTGGGCTTCATTAAGAATAAAAGCACAAATCCCTTGATGAGCTGAGCAACCCTTGTTTGGAATGTGGGGCTGTGAATCTAATTGACCGGTATATTTTTTGGGAGTGGATGCGCGTCTTCCTACTAGCGCTGGGCGCCACGCTTGGGTTGCTGGTCATTTTCGATATGTATGACCATCTGGGAGACCTGTTAGACTTCCGGGCACCGACAGGGGAAATTCTTCGCTATTATGTTATCTTACTCCCCACCCTTCTGCCTCATATCCTGCCGATTGCGTTTTTAGTTTCACTGCTCTTCAGCCTGAGCAATCTGCATGGGAATAATGAGATTGTTGCTCTACGTTCCTGTGGGGTGAGTTTCTGGCAAATAACCCGATCCTTGTGGGTGGCGGGGTTGTTATTATCGGGGCTGTTATTGTATTTAAATGCCAAGTTGGTACCTTGGGCGGTCGAGGCAGCCCGTCAGATTTGGGACGACCTTGAATACAACCACGAGTTGGAAACCCAACAAGTGCGCAATGCTGGAATTATTTACAATGTGGCTTTTGATAATCCCCGCGATGGGCGGATCTGGTTCATGAACCGATTTAATAAATATACCTATCACGGTTATGGAGTTACGGTGTCGATGCTTAACGAATGGAACCAGGAATACGCTAAGATTCAAGCCACCGAATGCCTTTACAATAGTAGCGACCGAACGTGGACATTCCGCAAAGGCCGGGAATTGGGTTTTCAGTTGGAGACTGGTAATCTTGAAACATCCAAACCATTCACGACCCTGGAGTTAAGGAATTTGGTGGAAACGCCGCCTTTGTTGTTAACCCTGGAAAAACGAGCCAAGCATCTTTCGTTATTCGAGCTCCAGACGATTTTGGATTACTACAAAGGTCAAGATAACCCGAAGGCTGTTCCCTACCAGGTCAGGTTTCACTCCATCCTGGCTGGAACCGTCATCTGCTTTATCATCGTTGGTCTGGCTGTGCCCTATTCCGTGTCAGGAGTTCGGGTCAATGCCATGGTGGGAGTTTCCAAATCAACCGGCTTATTCTTTGCCTATTTTTTAGTGATCAAGCTAGCTATCTTGTTAGGCGAGCAGGGGACCGTTCCTCCGGTGTATGCTGCTTGGATTCCCAACCTCATGATGGCGGGATTTGCCATGTACCTTTACGGACGGCTGAAGTAAACCCAAACGTTTGTGCGCCTTCAAAAGTGCAAAATTTATCTAATTGAAAATCAGTGTGTCATAATTATTAATTTAGGTTTATAAAAACCTCACAAAAAGTGACGTTTCAAAAATGCCCTTTTGAAGGCTAAAATCGACATGCGCGAAGAGCTGCGTTCCAGCCTGCAACCCGCTTGGTCACGTAGGATACTACGCTCCCGCGCTTGATTGCAAACCGAGCCTTGCTCTTCATCACATTGGTTGATGTCGCATGGCTCGGTACAATTTTTTGAAACAGTTGGGTAAATTCATGAAGTCTCTATTCCTAAAGCCGCGGTCGCGCAGTCGTGTTCTGGGTGGGCACCCTTGGGTCTTTGCCGGCGAGGTGCAGGACCTGCTCCCTGAATCCGAAAACGGCAAAACTGTGCTCTTGCGAGACTCCCGTAAACGCGTGCTTGGGAGCGGGATTTATAACAGCCATTCAAAGATTGTGTGGAGACGATATTCTTTCGAGCGAACAGCGTTTAGTATGGCCTTTATCCGGGATGCGATTTCGCAAGCCATTCAACGCAGACCTAAGGAGGAGTGTCGGCGTCTGGTCTGGTCGGACTCGGATTTTTTACCTGGCCTGGTCGTGGACCAGTTCGGAAAAGTGCTGGTTGTGCAGGCCTTGACTTATGCCATGGATATGCGCCTGCCGGCCATAGCTACCTTTCTCCAGGAGCATACCGGCGCGGAAACTATAGTGTTCCGAAATGATTCCTCGGTTCGAAAACTGGAAGGGCTTGATACCTACATTCAAACATTTGAGGACAAACCCCTTGAACCCTTTCAAGTAAACATTGGTGGATTGAAATATGAACTGGATCTGTTGGAAGGTCAGAAAACCGGGTTCTATCTTGACCAACGTGAACAGCATAGTCTGGTAGCATCCTATGCATCAGGTAAGCGTGTGCTGGATGCATTTTGCAATCAAGGCGCCTTTGCTTTACAATGTGCCCAGGCTGGTGCCGGTTCTGTCCTGGGTATCGATAGTTCGGATACTGCGATCCAAGCCGCGGACCGCAACGCGGGTATCAATGGCTTAATCGCTGAGTTTCAGAAGGTGAATGTTTTCGATTATTTTTCGGAAAACCGGGAAGTTAATTTCGACCTTATTGTATTGGATCCGCCACCATTTGCTCGCACACAGGCTCAGGTTGAGGGAGGATTGAATGGCTACAAAGAAATTAATCTCCGGGCGCTCAAGGCTCTAAACCCCGGTGGAATCCTGGCCACCTATACCTGCTCTCAGGCCATCTCCCTGGAGCTATTCAAATCTGTAGTCGCCGGCGCCGCTAGTGATGCCCATCGGTCGGTGCGCATTCTACACAATTGTTTCCAAGCGCCGGATCATCCGGTTCTTCTCAACATGCCAGAGAGTGGCTAC
>JAPUIL010000176.1 GCA_027297085.1 Verrucomicrobiota bacterium
TAAGCAGGCCAATCAGTGAGGCCAGAGCTGGCTGTCGGATTACCTTTCGGGCAGCTTGAGATAGATGGTATGCCATGATTATCATTTGGGTAAAATGCGGATTATCTTGGGGTAGTAAGAATTCAAGGAAGCTGTGCCTTAGTTGATTGAGGAAGTAACCCGTTGATGCAAGAATCTTTCAGGCGCCGGAGTGTTTCAAGAACTGCAGAGTTTAATGAATTAATATTCAAAGCAAGCTCCGGCTGTTCATATTATTTTACCTTGCTCTAGAAATCCCTTTAAGAAGTCCAGTTATCCACGGCTGTGACCATACATTTCCCTTTTTGTTTTTAAAGAATCCTCGGTGGCCTTCAGGGAGAGAATCCAGGCCTGTTTTGAAATACCTTCTTCCGTATTGCTTCCCGGCTGCAATGCTTCTCTCAGTTGTGACAGACTTTGAGCCAATACTTTTAAGATCTTTTCTTTCTCACTTTTCTCTGGTAATGATGGCGACTTCCCTCGCGCGAAACCCAAGGCCTTTTGAATACAGGATTTCACATTCGAGTCTGTCAGAGTTACCCCTGAAGATTTTGAATCCTCATCACTTTTATGAATCATAAGCTCGACTTGGCAAATGATTCCGCTGAAGTAAGGGTCTTGAACGTTGTCGCCGAATTTCACTGCTGGCTTTGGGATGAATTTTCTGAAGAAGGCACGGTGATTTCCGAGAAATCATCAGTGAGAACATTTCTTACGATTTCATTGGTCAACTGTTCGAGGAAGAATTCCAATTCGCCGGACAATTCTATAAATTCTGGCCATAGAACCAAATCGAAATAGCTCTTCTTCCCCTTCAGGATAACCGTCGTGTGTTTTTGCCGTGGATATCGATAAGGCTTGAAACCCTTTTTTCTGGCCAAGGCTATAAATAACTTTTTCGAGTAGCGATCTCCGACCGAGAATCGCATTTCAATCTCTGGTTCTTTTCTCTTCCTGATGTCTTCCAGGATGAACTCGGGAACAGGGTTTTTCGGGCCTTGAATAAGCTTTTGCTCAAAGGCTTTCGCGAGCCCGGCAATTTCGTTTTCTTTCATTGGAATAATGGATAATTTGCCAGGTATGGCAGGGTCAATATTCATTAACCTTATTATCCCTTAATCCGCCGGATCTTTTTGTGGAGTCTTAATTGTTAATCGGATTTTTCCATTTGAGACCTGAGAAGCGGGAAAAATCCGAGTCGTTGCTAAAGACTGTAGCCTGGTTTTCCAGGGCCATTGCCGCGATATAGGCATCGGTGGTCAGCTTCCCGCCTACGCCGATTTTCAGAAGCAATTGTTTGTAAAAGAAATAGTGCCGCATACCGGGAGGCAGGAGTGCGACGCAATCCGACTCCAGCCAGACGTCGGCCATTTCCAAAGCTTCAGCAACTGTCAGAGGCTCTTCCAGAATTCTCGGATGGGTCATGATTCGAACGAAGCCGTTGACACAGATATGAGGAAGCAGGATGGGGATATCTCCGTTCAAGGCATTTTCCCACCATTTGGAAGCTTTGAGATGAAAGGAAGAACCTTCGTTGTGCGCGAATACCAGTACGTTTACGTCCGGAATGATCATGATTTGGTGTGATCTTCAACATCGGCATCATCGAGAAACGCTTTCAACTTCATCTCGTCTATTCCGGAGCGAAACTGCAGCTTTCGAGTCTTCAATCGAATTTTCCCAGGAGTTTGTTTGCTTTGTGAGGGAGCCAGGCCTTTACGCAATGCCGTGTTCACAACCGCCTTGAAACTCTTTTGCTGTCTAGCTGCTATAGCCTTCAACTTATGAACGATATCATCGTCTATGGTCAGTGTCGTCCTCATGCCTGAGCATCATGATGCCTTTGATTATGATGTCAAGAAGCTTTCATGTGTCTTTCAGGAATATCCATGCTCCTTCGAGCCCAATCGCTTGGTCTGTCAGCTGTTGGGCGATGCAGGCTTTCCGGGACCTGGATGGCAAGGCTGAGGTCGCTTTGCTTGGGCTTCGACTGGTTTTGGGTGCGACCTTATAAACTGCATAATTTCGGCCCGGGAGAATCCTAATGGGTCTGGTATTGCTCTGGTTCTTGTTGGGAAAGGGAAGGTTTTGGTTTCGCAGCTTCTGATTATCGCAAATCTGTGTGAGGATCCGGTGGCCGATAAGTTACTTTACAACAACATCCGATTTGTGGGCAGTTAGTAACCTGCATTCCTCACCGGATGTGTCCAAACAAGAAATATAGATTCAAGAATGCATGAGTCAGAATTTTCATTCGAAAGGTGGTCTGTTGGTTCTCGATTTAGACCCATCCTTGGATCGACATGCCGAGTGTTCCTCCTTCCTGGCTTCGGTTACGCACAGCTGTGCGCGCCCTTGCTTCTCAGTCGTCATTCTCGACATCTCAATTCCGTGAGAAATACAGCTTAGTCGTGGGAAATTACCTTGATCAGGGATGTTGAGGAAAACCTGCAATTGGAAACGAACAGTGCATGTACTCTTTGCACTATGCTTTTCCTTTTTCGCTTTTCGTTTTGGAAACCGCTACGGCTACGGATTTCTATCTCGATGCGGATGGTGGGGATTTTAATGTCGGAACAGTGCAGTGCTTGCGAGGAGGACTGTGACAACTAGAAGATTTACAAAAATCTCCTTAATGAACTGAAAAATTTTGCGGACCCAGACAAACATCGAAAAAGAATCGAGGTGTGGTGATTGGTGGTGAAAAACGGATGGAATTGAGAGCGGTCCGCTAATTTAAATTCGTGGTGGATAGAAGCGTTCCATCCGCAATTGGTGCCTCTATTTACGAGTTGAGCCACCACTCTTTTAAACTGATCGGATAACTTGTAGATACTATTTAATATTAAAATTAAAATTCCAATCTCTTTTTATTCACAATGGGATTTTTTTTAATTTCTGGATATTTTTCTTCGGTGGATAATCTGAGTTGTTGAATGGTCTAATACGTGATTTCATTTTTTAATGAAATGTGGATTAAGAAAAAGCTGACACAGCTAACCGATAGTTTTCCCCTTCTTGGACGGCAAGGTGCTACTGACTACGGAGTGGGGGCACGGGACTTTCTCTTGAAGGAGGAGAGTTGGATAGATATCTCTTGTATGGCTGCTCCGAAGTCGTCGACCATGATGAAGACAATGTTGGGTGTGCTAGTAGGAGGTTAGGTATCAGAAAATTATCATGTGATAGCTTCTCAAATTACTCGGCTGATAGAGGGTTGCTTTGCACTGCCTTTCGGACATGGAAACCGTAGATAATCAACGAAATGCTAATCAGGAGTTCTTTATATTCGGTGATTTCCCATAATCTAATAAATCTGGAGCCGGAATACAAGAATACCATTTGGCAAAACACAGCTACCAAAATGGCAGCGATCAAGCGTATCCTGAATTTAGGAAACTCCTTCAGCTGTTTAATCAAAAACAACCCGGTCATCAGGGAGGTAAAAAACGACCACTGCGTCAGTGGGGCGTTCCACATGTCGTAGTTAAAAGCAGTTATCACAATCCCCGAGGGTACCAATTGCAGGGGCGGATAAAATGTTTCCAGGCCTCCGAATTTTCTAAGTGGTATACGGATCGATATAAATACCGGTGCGGCCACGAGGAAACAAAAGGCCAGGAAATAGTATAGAGTTTCCAGTTTCGAGGTGGCAAAATTGTGGATGTTGATTTCATTCTGATCATTCGATGCAAAAATTGCCGGTGTCTCCAAATCGAACACTCGTTGGAACCAGGAGATTTCTTCCAGGCCCAAAAGGAAAAATACCATGGCCCCTGAAACCAGACCATAGAGGATGACAGGATTAGGAGTCGATTTCTGCCGTGAAACTTTTGACGCTGAATAAAGCAAAACAAATCCACCGGAGAAGTTTGCCAGCGCAGATATCGATTCGACAACATGTCCTTCACGGCAAATCTTCGAGAACCACTGCGGGCTCACAATAAAAAGTACTGTCGCCACCAGGCTAATGCTCGGGACAATTGACCAAGCACCTTGGAAGAGTCTGCCTTTGTCTGGAGGAAGGCCTTTAAAACCGTCAGGTTTCGGTGGAAACGTAAGGAAACGAAATAGCAAATAAGCGGCGATGACTACGAAACCGGAACGGACGAGGTAGAGTGTTGAGAATTCTGGCGTTGCATCGACAAAAATGCCTATTCCAAAAACTAACTTACCGA
>JAPUIL010000177.1 GCA_027297085.1 Verrucomicrobiota bacterium
GTTCATTTCGCTGGCTGGAAAGAGGTTTAGTAGATCCTTAGTGGCATTGAAAGGCAGGTGCGGGCGGAAGATACCAAGGGCGAGAAAGAAAGGTGTGTCTTCGCTTACTTTAAAAGTAACTCCGTCATTAGTCGCTTCGCCTTTTTCGAGGACCCGGGCCATATAATCCGCTTTTCGGTAGTCATTCAGTGCAAAGTAGGTTGCGTTATCGTTGCCTTCCTGACCCCAGGGAAGTCCTTCGGTTTGCCATATCGATTCAGTAATTTCTCCTGCCTTTCCGCCTACGTTGGTCCAATCCGTCCAGGAGCGATCACCGTCTGATAATTTGTAGCTGCTATTGGAATGATAAATCTTGCCTGTGGACGCGGTATACCAGCCATTGTGTCGCAAATGTTCGGAGATGGTAATGGCATCGGACAACGGTTTCACGCCTTCATATTCGAATTCGCGAAAGAAAACTGCGTTGGCGTTGGTTGTGAGACCTGTATTGTGGGGGCGAATGCCGGTCATCAGAGCTGCACGGCTTGGGTTGCAGGCTGGCGAGGCGCAATAGGCGTTCATAAACGTTATGCCCTGATCCGCTATTCTCTGGATATTTGGCGTCATACGATTGGCCACCTTGGTGCGCAGAGCTTTATCGGGGTAGACGCGCTGTAGAAAGTTACCTGGGTCTTCGGCAAACACTGTACCAATAGGTTTCATGTCATCAATGGCGATGAACAGGATGTTAGGTGGGCTCTCTGACCTGTGGTGAGCAGCTGATAGGGTATTAGCCGCTAACACGGTAACCAGCAAAATGAGAGGTAGCCGATTCATCGTCTCCTCTTTTTTGGGCTGTTCTCAGTAAGCATCGAGAGATGGGGTGAACCAACCTTCATACTTTGTTACTGGTAATAAGCAACCTTGAACATGACTTGTCTCAAAATATTTGCTGGTGATTTATCAGGACTGTTTTTAATTGGGTCAAGTTGGCTATTTTCCTTGATCGTATTCCAACCAGCTCACTAACTTAGACGGCTTATTACTATGAGTCATTCCGACAAGGAAATAACCTATGATTCCAAGGTAGAAGGTGGTGTCGTTACCAGCCGTCTCGATTCCATCATTAATTGGGTTCGCTCCAACTCTATATGGCCGATGCCTATGGGCCTCGCATGTTGTGGTATTGAACTTATGGCGGTAGGTGCATCCCGCTTCGACATCAGCCGATTTGGCGCTGAGGTAATGCGTTTTTCACCCCGTCAATCCGATTGTATGATCGTGGCCGGAACGGTTACCTACAAAATGGCTTCTGCTGTTAGAAGAATCTATGATCAAATGGCTGAGCCTAAGTGGGTGATTGCCATGGGGGCTTGTGCGTCTACTGGAGGCATGTATCGCTCCTATGCAACCATGCAAGGTGTCGACCGGATTTTGCCGGTTGATGTCTATGTAAGTGGATGCCCTCCACGGCCTGAAGCATTGTTGGATGCGCTTATAAAACTTCAAAAGAAAATTGGTACTGAACGTTCCGCAAAACAACTGGTTTCTGCCTGATTAGATTCTGATGGACGGCAATTTTTTGTCCAAACTCCTAGACTCCAACGATTATCTGACCCAACGCGACAGTGCGGACCATCCAGCGGTCAACTGCCCGATTGAGCGGTGGCTTGAATGCGCGACTGAGCTGAAAGACAACCACGGGTTTGATTTATTAGTAGATGCTACCTGTATAGATTGGTTTAACGAAAGTCCGCGTTTCAGTGCAGTCTATCATCTGTTTTCCACTACCAGTCACCAATACCTGCGTGTGGTGGTAGCGATTCCGGATGATGAGAATCCGAGCGTTCCTTCAGTGACCAGCCTCTGGGCTGCTGCCGACTGGCACGAACGCGAAGCCTACGATATGTTTGGCGTACGTTTTGAAAACCACCCGGATTTGCGCCGCATTCTGATGTGGGATAGCTATCCCTGGCATCCCCTGCGCAAGGAATTTCCGTTGGCTGGACACGATACTGAGTTGCCCGACGAGGAAGTTCGCAAAGAAACCGGAACCCCGGTCATTCCAGCTCCCATGGCGGGAGGACCTTTTGCTGCCAGTAAGCACGCGGGAATCATGAGTAAAAACGAACCGCGCGGAGCGGACGAGTCCTGGAGCGAGGAGAAGGAGAAACCGAACTAACCTGTAATTTTCACCGGATGGGACCAAAACGATTATAGAAAGATGAGTATTTGATGAGATTTTTTTACAATATAGTCATTAGACTATCGACTTGCTCCCATCCTTCAGCCGTCGCCAGCGGCTATGGCTCGACACAGCGGGCTGACATGCCGAGTGTTCCTTCCTCTTCGCTCGGTTACGCACCGGTGTGCGCGCCCGCACCACTCGGTCGTCAAGCTCGACATCTCAACTCCGTCAAACTCGCAGGTTGATCATGGCGACAAAAGAATTATCTATGGGTGACGTAGTAAGCCGTTCCGCCGAATACGAGCAGGAGATGGATACCGAGAAGATGACTCTCAACATGGGTCCGTCTCACCCCAGTACGCATGGTGTGTTGCGACTTGTCCTGGAACTCGATGGCGAAGTGGTAACCAAATGCGATCCGGAGCTCGGGTATTTGCATCGTGGGGACGAGAAAATTGCTGAGAACATGACTTACAACCAGTTTGTACCCTACACTGACCGGTTGGACTACCTTTCTCCTTTGGCCAACAACGTAGCCTTTGCCCTTGCCGTCGAAAAACTGGCCGGCCTGGAAGTGCCGGCGCGTTGCCAGGCCATTCGTGTCCTCATATGCGAAATGGCTCGCATTTCCGCCCACTTACTTGGCCTGGGTGCTTACGCCATGGATACGGGCGCGCTGACGGTGTTCATGTACACGTTCACCGAACGAGAAAAACTCTACACCTTGTTTGAAAAACTGACGGGTGCTCGACTCACCACGAGTTTTACAAGAGTGGGCGGCGTAGCCCGGGATTTGCCTGAGGCCTGGTTGGAGGAAGTTTTACACTTTATTGCCCAGTTCCTTCCCGTGGTCGATGAAGTGGATGCCTTGTTGACTCGCAACCGTATATTTGTAGATCGTACCAAGGATGTGGGCGTCATCTCCGGGGAGGATGCCATCAGCTATGGTCTAACCGGACCGAACCTTCGAGCATCCGGCGTACCACTCGATTTGCGGAAAGACCGCCCCTACTCGGGCTACGAGCAGTATGACTTCGATGTGCCCATAGGCACAGTAGGCGATTGTTACGATCGTTACCTCATTCGTATGGAGGAGATAAGGCAAAGTGCCCGGATCATTCAACAAGTTGTCGAAACTATTCCGGAAGGACTGTATTACGCTGAGGACGCCAAAAAGATCTTTCCTCCCAGCAAGGAAAAAGTGATGAGCAGCATGGAAGAGCTCATCCAGAGTTTCATGATTACGACCCAGGGTCCACAGATGCCGGCAGGCGAAGTTTATTTCGAAGCCGAAAACCCGAAAGGGGCTTTAGGGTTCTTTATCCACTCTAAAGGCGGCGGTGTTCCCTACCGATTGAAAATCCGGGGTCCTTCCTTCTGCAACCTAAGCATTTTGCCAAAAGTATGTGTAGGAGCCATGCTCTCCGATGTGGTGGCAATTCTTGGGAGTCTGGATTTTGTGATGGGGGAGTGCGACCGATGATTTTAACCCCCGAAACATTAGAAAAAATTGAGACAACGATACCCAAGTATCCTGTCAAGCGGAGTGCGGTGATGACCCTCCTCCATTTTATCCAATCGGAGCAGGGCTATATCTCCAATGAAGCAGTTGAATGGGTGGCTGAAAAACTCGAAATACAGCCCATCAACGTTTTGGAAGTTGTTACGTTCTTCCCGTACTATCGTCAGGAGAAACTTGGGAAAGTCCATGTGCGAGTTTGTCGAACTCTGTCATGCGCCTTAATGGGAGCTTACAAATTGAGTGATGACTTGGTCAAACAGCTTGACTGCAAAATGGGCCACACCAAAGAAGACGGATCCGTTACTTTGGAATATGCCGAATGCCTGGCAGCCTGTGGTACTGGGCCGGTCGTTTTAGTCGACGAAGATTTGTTTGAAAAACTGAACCAACCGGGGACAGTCGAACCGATGGTTGAAGTAATAAAAACCAGGGCCCAATCGGAGGCGGCCGCTTCTGAGTAGGAAAAGATTATGGCAGCCGTTGAAAATAGGATTTTGCTCAAGCATGCTGACGAGGACTACTACTCGCCGAGTATCGACAGTTATCTTCAGTATGGTGGATATGAAACACTGAAGAAGGCGTTATATGAAAAGCCCGAGGATCTGCGTGAAGTTGTAAAAGAATCCGGCTTGCGCGGTCGCGGAGGAGCTGGATTCTCGTGTGGTGTTAAGTGGAGCCTGGTTGACCGCAAGAGTGGTAAACCGATTTACTTGATTTGTAATTGCGATGAGTCCGAACCCGGCACCTTCAAAGATCGTCAGCTGGTTCATAAGGACCCGCATCAACTGATTGAAGGTATGATGATCTCCGCCTTCGCCAATGATGTGGAGCTGGCCTTCATCTATATTCGGGAGGAAATGCCTCTGGGTGCGAAGATTCTGGAGAAAGCCGTCGAGGAAGCTCGGGAGAAAGGACTTGTCGGAGAAAACATTCAGGGATCCGGGTACTCGTGTGATATTGTGGTGCATCGTGGAGCGGGTGCCTATATTTGTGGTGAGGAAACTGGACTCATCGAATCGCTTGAAGGTAACCGCCCGTACCCGCGCATCAAGCCTCCATTCTTTCCGGCCGTACTCGGCCTCTACCGGTGCCCGACCATCGTCAACAACGTAGAAACGCTTTGTAACGTCGTCCACATCGTAAAGATGGGCGCAGATGAATTTGCCAAAATCGGGCGTGCCGGAAATACGGGTACACGCATATGGTGTGTGAGTGGCATGATTCAAAAACCGGGATACTACGAGATAGAACCCATGACCATGCGGGAACTTTTATATGACCTTTGCGGAGGGCCGCTTCCGGGCCGGAAGCTCAAGGCCTGCATCCCGGGGGGAGGTTCCATGAAAATCCTGAGAGTAGATGAATCTTTCAAGGATCGTGATGGCAGAGAGTTTTCCTTTGATGAAATTATTGTGGACTACGATGGCATTATGGCCGCCGGATCCATGTCTGGTTCCTCTGGAATGATGATTCTTGATGATAGCACCGATATCACGGAAGCCCTGGCCAATATTACAGCCTTTTACGCCCACGAAAGTTGTGGGCAGTGTACGCCTTGCCGGGAAGGATCACTCTGGTCCAAGAAAATAACCGCTCGCATGTGCACGGGCGGAGCCCGTGAAGAAGATGTCGATCTGCTTTATGATATGGCTGGGAATATAGGGGGTCGCACAGTTTGCCCCATGGGTTATTCCATCACCTGGCCAGTGCAAAGCTACATTGATAAATTTCGTGACGAAATAGTGGCCAACGCCAAGGCAAATTCCTGTGGTATGAAATCTTACGAGGAAAGGCTGATTGAGAAATGAGCGATGAGCAAAAAGGAGATGGATTGATCAGCGTCTTCATCGACGGCAATGAAGTCCGTTGTAAGCCTGGCACAAATCTAGTGGATCTGGTTGATAGTGTTGGTAAGGAAATTCCTCACTACTGTTACCACCCGAAACTTAGTGTGTCCGGAAATTGCCGTATGTGTCTGGTCGAGTTGGGTATGCCTGGCAAGGATCGAGCCACCGGCAAACCTATGCTGAACAATGATGGCACACCCAAGGTCATGTTTTTCCCTAATCCTGCGATTGCCTGTGGCACCAGGACCAGTCCCGGCATGCGTATTCGCACGCAATCAGAAATGGTTAAAAAATGCCGGGAAGGGGTTATGGAGTTTCTACTCATTAACCACCCGCTGGATTGTCCGATTTGCGATCAGGCCGGTGAGTGCCGTCTGCAGGAATTTTCAACCGAATATGGGAAAGGGTATAGCCGGTTCATTGAACAGAAAGTGGTAAAACCCAAGCGCACGGTGCTGGGTCCGCGGGTTATGCTGGATGATGAGCGTTGTGTACTTTGTTCACGGTGCATCCGATTTTGCAAAGAAGTGGCTGATGATGATGTGCTGGGTTTCGTCGACCGGGGCAGTTATTCGACTTTGACCTGTTACCCGGGCAAACAACTTGAGAATAACTATTCTCTTAATACGGTGGATATTTGTCCGGTGGGAGCGCTGACCAGCCTTGATTTTCGTTTTAAGATGCGGGTCTGGTTTCTAAAGGAGACACCGAGTATCTGTACCGAAAGTAGCGTCGGAGTTAATACGATGGTAGCCAGTCGCGAAGGAAAAATTTACCGGATCACTCCGCGGCGAAATGACGAGGTCAATGACACTTGGATGTCCGACAGCGGTCGTATACTCTATAAAGAGATCGAAGATGAGAACCGGCTGACCGGATATGCGTCACAAGGAGCTTTTTCTCCCCCGGATGCCGCAATACTTCAGGTTCAAAAATACTTCGAAAGCGAAAAGATCGCATTTGTCGGATCTGGCGGAAACAGTGTTGAGGAATTGTATCTGTTCAACCGATTGAGCCGCGCGGCAAAGAGTGTTGGCAACTACCTGGTGAGCCACATCCAGGAAGGGGATGAACTGCTGATTTCCAACGATGCGAATCCAAACACACGGGGAGCTCTGAGTGTGGGATTCATCGAAAGCTTGCCGGAAACTGAGCTGCCAGATCTGGCTTCCCGTATCGACTCGGGTGACGTTGATACCGTGATTGTATATAATGAGGATCTGATTGTAGCTGGTATTTCTTCCGAGCAACTGGCCAAGGTAGATATCGTGTATTTCGGAACTCATTCCAATGCGACATCGGAAGCCGCTTCCGTGGTGGTACCAACCTTATCGGTTTTCGAGAAAGCGGGAACCTTTATTAACCAGCAGTTTCGCCTGCAGAAATTTTTGCAAGCTGTTCCCGGCCCGGATGGACTGATTGATGACCTCGTATCCTTTTCTCAACTACTCAACCATGTGGAGCCGGATTCCGGTCCTCTGGAAACCGTGGAGCCCATTTGGGCCGAGTTGTCGAAAGAAGTGAGCCAGTTTAACGACCTGTCGTTCAACACCCTTTCTCCTGAAGGAGCGCAACTGGATGGAGCTGCATTTCAACACCTGCCGTTTTGTGAAGGAAAGACCCTTCACTACGAACCAGCGGCCGAAACAGTGGAGGCCGGGACCTAGTTGATATGGAGACGGTCGATATTATTTGGATTATTACCAAAGCGGTGATTGTTGCGGTTGCTTTATTGTCATTCAGCAACCTGGCCGTTCTGGCGGAGCGGAAGGTATCGAGTTGGATTCAAGGTCGAGTTGGTCCGAACCGCACGTCAATTCCTTTGATTGGATCGATCCCCGTTATCGGAACTGCAATGACGCGGTTGGGTTTGTTTCAACCGGTTGCCGATGGTCTCAAGCTACTACTGAAGGAAGATCCTGTTCCGGATCACGTAAACAAATTCTATTTCTTCCTAGCTCCGGTGGCAGCAATGATGCCAGCCGTCACAACGATTGCGGTTCTGCCATTTGGGCAAATCATTTCTGATGGCGTTGTGGTCCCCATCGTACTGGCGGATCTTGATATTGGGATACTGTTCATTTTCGCCGTTTCTTCCCTCGGTGTATACGGGATGATTCTGGCGGGCTGGGCTTCTAACAGTAAATATCCTTTTCTCGGAGGAATTCGTTCTTCGGCTCAAATGATCTCCTATGAGTTGTCGATGGGATTGTCCATATTGCCAATTTTCATGTGGGCCAATGCACCCGGTGCTGACAGCGGATTGAATCTTTTCTCTGTGGTCCAACACCAACAAGGTGTTTGGGGCGTTATTTTCATGCCGGGCTCCGCGTTGCTGTTTCTGGTGTCCATTTTTGCAGAAACAAATCGCCTGCCTTTTGACATGGCTGAGTCGGAATCGGAGCTCGTCGCCGGTTTTAACACCGAGTATGGCAGTTTCAAGTTCGGTCTCTTTTTCGCGGCCGAATATGCCCATATAATTGTAGGGTCCGGTGTGTTTACGGCTCTTTTTCTGGGAGGGTGGCATCCATTACCTTTCCTTAGTGCGGATTTACTACCTGACGGGTTGTTGGGCGCCGCATTTTCAATCGGCATCTTCCTGTTTAAAGTGTGTTGCATGGTCTTCTTTTTCATTTGGATTCGTTGGACGCTCCCCCGTTTTCGCTACGACCAAATAATGAAACTTGGTTGGACTATGATGCTGCCATTGGCGATTGTTAACCTTGTTGTTTACGCGATCATCTTTGCCTTCATAGATGGATAAGGAAGGAATTAGACATGGCTATTAAAGAATTAAAAAGAAAACCACTGACCTTCGCGGAAAAAACCTATCTACCGCAGATTGCTTCCGGCCTAATAATTACCTTGAAGAATATTTTTCGCCCTACCATCACGCTACAGTATCCGGAGGAGCGTCCGGAGATTCCGGAAGGCTACCGTGGTGTGCCTACGTTGGTGAAGGACCCGAACGGCCGTGAGAAATGTGTATCCTGCCAGCTTTGTGAATTTGTATGTCCCCCCAAAGCCATCCGTATCATCCCGGGTGAGTTGGATGAAGAGGGAGACAGTGCCCATGTTGAAAAAGGTCCGAAGGAGTTTGAGATCGACATGCTCCGTTGCATTTATTGTGGCTACTGTCAGGAGGTTTGTCCCGAAGAAGCCATCTGGTTGCAGGATGAGTTTTCCCTTTCCGGATACACTCGTGAAGAGTTGATCTATCAGAAAGATAAACTTTATGAACTCGGCGGGACTTTGCCCGATAATCATTTCAAGTGGGATAAAAAGAAATCGGCGGAAGAGGCCGGAAATCCCCATTAATACCTACATACTCTTTAACCCATAAGCATGGTCGAATTTCTCTTTTACCTCTTTGCTTTGATAACCGTCCTCGGAGCCGGCTCAGTAGTCCTGAGTCAGAACCCGGTCAATGCCGCGATGTTGTTGATCGTTTCCTTTGTGGGAACGGCCTCGTTGTTTGTTATGTTGGGTGCTTACTTCCTGGCAGCGGTGCAGCTGCTTGTATATGCGGGTGCGGTAATTGTGCTGTTCCTGTTTATCATCATGTTGTTGAATGTGGATGCTGC
>JAPUIL010000178.1 GCA_027297085.1 Verrucomicrobiota bacterium
TCGCAGACCTGGATTCCATCTACAGCGGTGGGGATGGCATCATAATAGGAACCCGCTATCCTTTTTTTCGCATCACCCTTGTCTTGCGGATCCCAGGTATCAATATGGCAGCAACCACCGCCGAGCCACAGCATGATACAATGGTCCGCTTTACCAATCGGGAAAGGCTTTGCCGCCAAGACAGACGGACCACCCAAAAACATGCCTGCTGTGCCAGCCCCTAGCGTACCCAGAAACTGGCGACGTCCAATAGTACGTGGTGAATAATTATCTTTTTTCACGGTATAAAAATCATTTCAGGTGAGTTTATCAAAGCCCATAGACCGTCTTCCAAATTTTTTCTCCAGGCCGTTCTCAAATAGCGCGTGGGTGGCTCTCCGGCTTCAATATCCCGCGCAATGGAGTTTTTGACATCGCTGGCTTCAGATTTCAAGTGATTAGACCAGGTTACATAAGGATATCGATGGGGTTCGGGTGCAGGAGACCATTCACTTTCTGGAATTATACGGTGGTCATAACCATCGCGGAGGAGAGAAGTGTAGGTTCTTTTTTCATTTTTGCCCGGAGGCCGGCCCAAGGTTTTGAGAAAGAGGATATCGACAAGTTCACCTACGCCGCGTGTTTCCATAACCAGTTCAGTTAAAGGATGGTCGTCTGACAAACGCGTGAGGCGTTGGCTCATGATACCGTTGGCCAGCGCCGCTGGTTGCAGAACATTCATTTCATGATCACGATTGTGAATGGGGTTCTGTCGCGAGCCATTCCATCCATAAGCCTCGAGCACATCGACATACACTTGGGCGTGCGGCAATGTCAGGCTCGGCCGGTCGCGTTCGTTGGATAGCGAAGTGAATTCCCACGCCCTCTGTGGGGTGCCCAAGTTTATAAATTGTTTAATCGGTCGCCTGCCGTCCTGGTCCATGTTCAGCTCTTCACTGTCAATTTGCCGGTCGGTGGCCAGGTGCAGTGAATCCAGTATTTGTTCGGCGGTCATACGTCTTCGGCTATGGCCAGCAAACAAGGCCGCAGCTTGAGCATCTGATTTCCGAAACACCTCTCTTTGGTAGGTATGCGAATTCAGGATCAGCCGGCATACATGTTTAATATCATAGTCATGACCCACCAGTTCCTTGGCCAGAAAAGCCAATAAATCAGGATGAGAAATGTCCGCGTTTTCCCAGTCAATGGCCGGTTCTATTAATCCCTTGCCAAAATACCGTTTCCAGGCCCAATTGACGATGGCTTTGGCAAACCGGGAATTGGACGGAGAGGTTATATGAGCAGCCAGCGACTCGCGAGGATCGTCCGGGTCACGAATGAGACTTCCGGGTAGAGGCGAATTGCTAAAATGATTAAACGGCCAGACGGGATCTATTTTATCGTCAGGTTTCAGCGATACTTTCACCAGTGCCTTTCGTCCGGCTAGTTTATCAACCGGTACGATACTGCTCGCCGGTACCTTGATTGGCTTGCGCTCGAGCATGGCGGCTAAATTAAAAAGGTCTTCTTGTAGCACAGACTGGAATGGGGCGTCGTGACAGCGTGCGCATCTCATTTGGACACCCATAAAGGCCCCACCCAGGATGTGGGCTTTAGCGGCCATAGGCACATCATTCTGCGTGGCCATGCCAAACCCGGCCGGACCTATATACTTGTCGCCTCGCATTAGAATCAGGTCGGTTACAAACCGGTCCATCGGTTTGTTATCCATGAACGATTCATGGATCCACCAGCGAAAGGCTCCCGTATTATTCAAGTTGGGTTTTACGATGTTGGGATTCTCGGCCAGGATATCCTGCCAGAACGGCACCCAATGATCAGCCCAACGTGGGTCATTCAATAAACGGTCAATCACCTTGCTTCGCTTGTTCGAAGCCTTGTCCGCTTGAAAAGATTTGATCTCTTCAAGCGTGGGAATCAGACCCACTGTATCCAAAGTTACTCGACGCAGGAAAGCAAGGTCGTCAGATAACGGTAATGGTGACAATTGTGAGGACTTCAGTTCTGTGGCAGATGGATGACGTGAAGCAGCGATCGTTTCCTGTTCGAATTCGTCCCATTGCGCACCTTGTTTGATCCACCGTGACAGCAAATCTATTTCCTTCTCATTCAGCAGCCGGCCTTTTGGTGGCATATCCTCCAAAGTGAGCATCTCAATCAGCAGACTTTCTTCAGCGTGACCGGGAACAATAGCCGGTTCATCGGATTCGCCGCCCAGCAAAGCCCGCTCGCGCGAATCCAAACGCAGCTCGCCTTTTTCCTTATCCGCATGGCATTTCAGACAGTTGTCCTCTAAAATCGGTTGTATATCTGTCTGAAAAAGAACCAGGCCTTTCGCGCGCGCGTCACGTTCCGCGGAATCCCGGGCAATGCGGTGAAGCGCTGCTTCTTCAATCCGGCGCCCAATGAAATGATCGATAGCATTGTGCACAGGAATCAACTTACCCACCGCTGGAAGCACGACCGGATCCTGATCGTTGAGCCAGTGCTTTGCATAGTCGTGCCGCTGCTGCCAGTATTGCGTCTCTTTGGTGGAACGCGCGTGGCGCTCCTGAGCATCCATGACTCTGTAACAGGCTTCTTCTTCTTTAACGAAGTCGGCCCAGCCTGCATTACTGAAATCACTTTTTTTGTCAGAGCCTAGAAGCGTAAAAGAGTCTTCACCCGGTCCGGCAATCGCTACGGCTAACACACCCAAGTCCGGCCGACGATCGGAGCGGCCCACAACCGTCTCCAACGTGAAGGTATGTGGGAGGCCATCCGCAATCAGGGAGAAAACCTGCTCGGTATTACCCGGAGCAAAATCTTTGATCGTCGGGGCGACACGTTCAGGAATTTTTCGCATGGGGTTGTGACCGTCTGAAGGTATCTGTAACACCTTGACCGTCGTGAGAAGCTCACCGTCCATCCTGAAACTCGCATCATCACGTGTCCGAATCAAAATCCGGTGCTCGCCTTTCTCCAGTGTCAGCCTGGCAGTGGCTCTTAAAATAATAGGGCCCTTATGCAGCTCACGCACACCCGTTTCATCATACTTGAACGGCAGCCGATGAAATCCAAATGCCCGCGCTCGATACACGTGGTCTGGAATCTGATTTAAAGACACCGGTCTGATACGTTGCTCCCCATTAGGCTCAGTGGTGTCATTGAGGCTCAACTCAACTGCATCATCGTTGAGTGACTCTTGGTCCACCCCGACCGCATCACTTAAGTTAACGGCCACGACTTTTTTCTCATCAGGCGACTCTGCCTCTGCCCCCATGTCTTCAAATAGTTCCACCTGCAAGAGTAACGAGTCACTTGAACCGGCAACAAATGCCAGTGCCGAGCGGCTACCTGCACCAAACAGCAACAGGAGCGAAGCAATAAACAGATTGGACAAAATACGGGGAAATACACCGCAACGAGTGCATTCGGGGTATTGCCGAGTCGATTTCATACCGGGCATTAGAAGGTTAGTAGTAATCAAAATTGAGGGTAACTCAATTATATTTTGAACACTTGGCAACAGAGAGAGTTCACTGGCCCGCGACCGATGAAATGGCTTAGACCGCAATTCTCACAAAATGTAGGAGTTTGCTTGCGAACCTAATAATAAAAATCCCCCTACTCCGATAGATTCACCGAGATGAGCTCGCGATCGTTGCGGACGAAGATGTGCTTATTCGCGTAGGCGGGATGAGACCACAAAATGTTGGTATTGCGCCTGGGCAGGAAGGTTGTGGGGTCGATGAGGTGAGTAGTTGAAATGCGTTCGAATCCTTTTGGCGTCAGCTTAGCGATGACGAGGTCGCCCTTCTCGGTAAAGATCCAGGTAAAATCGCCGTTCTGCACAAAGAAGGCGGTAGCCCAGCGTCCTTTTTCAAGAAGCGTCTGATCACTCCAGACGCGATCACCGTTATCAAGATCGAGGCAACGGAACTCGCCGTAACTATCAATACCATAAACGTAATTGCCACGAATGACCGAGGTCATGATAATACTATGGAGGGCATCGGTACGCACTTCGCTTCTTCCGCGCCGGCTCCATAGGAGCTCCGCGTCCATGTTTTTGGAGTCCAATTGAAAGAGGTAGGAACCATCATAAAACGAGCTAAAGAAAATGCGATTGGTTGCGGGGTCCCACACGGCATCGGGCACGTTGATGGGCATTTGCGCCCGCTTAAAAACTTCTTTCCAAACAGGAGTTCCGGTGTCCGGATCGAGCGCTGCAAACCAATTGCCCGTCCAGACCAACACAAGGCGTTGGTTTCCCTGTTGAATAAATTTAGGAGCTGAGTACGAAGCCATGCCATCGAGTGAGCGCCATTTTTCAGTCCCGTTGTTTTTGTCGAAGGCAACTATGCAAGCATCCGGTTTGCCTCCCACTTGCAAGTAAACATGTTTATCATCCACCAATGGTGAAGAAGTAATTCCCCAAATAGGATTACTCGCGTTATAATCCGCAATAAGATCTTTCTTCCAGAGTAGCTTACCGGTGGCGGCATCGAGACAGTGGAAATGTCCCATCGCACCAAGCGCGTATGCCTTTCCATTGTGTATGGCTACTGAAGCTCTAGGTCCAAGCGGATATCCAATTTCCTGGTACTCGCAAGCATACACGTATTTCCAGATCTCCTTGCCGGTTTGAACATCCACACAATGGATTTGCTCCACCTGCTCCGGCTCTTCCAATCGGCTGGTCACATAAAGGCGACCGTTACTGACCGTGGGTCCGGAGTAACCCGATCCGACCGGCGTGCTCCATTCAGGCTCAATTTTCGGCGAATCGAACTTGGAAATGATTCCAGATTCAGTCCATGTTCCATTCCGATCCGGTCCGCGCCACTGCGGCCAATCGGAAGCAAATAAGGAAGAAAAGTAGGTTAGACTTGAAAGCAGAAAAGCTGCGACAAAGCCTCGAAGAAAAGAAATGGGTTTCATTTAATTAATAGGATTAATAGGGGGAATGACATAGAAACCTGAAAATCGCAAACGCGATGTGCGCGAAAGAACGCTCTAATCTACCTCATAGTTTCAAAAAATCTAGATGTGATGAAGAACAAGGCGCAGTTTGCAAGCAAGCGCGGGAGCGTAGTATTCTACGTAACCAAGCGGGTTGCGTGCTGGAACGCAGCTCTTCGCGCATGTTGATTTTAGCCTTCGTACCGAGCCCTTGGCGACAGCGAAGCGAAAATAACAAGGGCAATTTTGTAACGTCACTATTAGTGGTGTTTGAAAAGTTTATACTAATATCCATAACACA
>JAPUIL010000179.1 GCA_027297085.1 Verrucomicrobiota bacterium
CAAGGAGACCGAGTATAACCAACATGCTTATTCGCTTCATTACCTGAATCCTATTGTTTCAAAAAATTGAGATTTGATGAAGAGCACGTGTCTCGCCATAGCCCTTGGGCGACGGCGGAAGGCGCAGTTTGCAAGCAAGCGCGGGAGCGTAGTTTCCTACGTGACCAAGTGGGTTGCAGGCTGGAACGCAGCTCTTCGCGCATGTCAGTTTTAGCCTTCGGAAGGGCATTTTTACATCGCCACTTTTTGTGAGGTTTAAAAAGTCTATACTAATATCCATAGCACATTGATTTTAATTGAAATAGAACTTGCACTTTTGAAGGCCCACAAACGTTTGGTTAACTGTCCCATTCAGTCGTTGGAGCAAAGATGCTCTTATCGGAAGGGTGAAGCACTTTTTTAATGCCGTCCATATTCAGCTCGATACCCAGACCGGGAGAGTCAGGCACGTTGGCAAAACCGTTGGTGATGAGGGGCTGCCCACCGATGGTGTTGACCAGGCTCGTCCACTCAGGAATCTCCTCTCCTTCAGGGTGATACTCCAGGACGGAACAATTTTGGGTTGCGGCAGCGCAGTGCACATTGGACATGAAGGAGACCGGCGTTCCTGCATAGTGAAGGGCCATCCCGATATCTTTGTCCTCAGCATAATCCCCTATTCTTTTGGTTTCCAAAATCCCACCTGCAGTCGCCATATCCGGATGCAAAATATCAACCGCCTGGTTATCACAGAGTTCCTGGAAACTTTCACGAGCATACATATTTTCCCCAACAGCAATCGGACTATTGATGGCCTTTCGCAGTGCTTTCAATAGATCGATACGGGTCCAATCAACCGGTTCCTCAATCCAGGCCATGTGAGTCCGCTCCAAGGCGTGCCCCAGCTTCGTCATATTCTCCAAATTACGCCCGACAAAGTGATCCGCCGAAATGGCGACCTCAGGACCAACAAGCTCCCGGATCATGTGCAAATAGTCGGCCACTATACTGATACCCTTTTCGGA
Organism: Verrucomicrobiota bacterium; assembly: GCA_027297085.1. GTDB lineage: Bacteria > Verrucomicrobiota > Verrucomicrobiia > Opitutales > UBA2995 > UBA2995. The sequence goes on from JAPUIL010000179.1 coordinate 1,005, forward strand.
TAGCTGCTCTCGGCTGCCTCCTTCATATATACCGGAAACATCTTCAAGAACATTGCGAACACGAGTCATCTTCAGCCAAGTGTAACCCTGGTCTTCAACTCGAGTCTTAACTTTAGATTTTATCAAATCGTAGTCTCTGTCCCCATGCGTGTCGGCATAAAGCCTCACTTTGTCCCGGTATCGTCCACCGAGTAGTTGCCAAACGGGTACGCCGTAGGCCTTGCCGGTCAAATCCCAGAGCGCCATTTCAACACCACTGACTCCTCCTCCCAGACGACCATGACCACCAAAGGGTTTAATGATCTTGAAAATCTTTTCCACATTGCAGGGGTTCTGCCCGAGCAAATGCTTTTTGAGAACCAGCGCGTGCTTCACTTCACCCCCATCGCGAACTTCACCCAACCCATAAATATCCTGATTGGTATCAATGTGCAGTATGGGACAGGGACGTCCGAGGTGTTCTACGATCACATAACGCAGATCGGTTATTTTCAGTCTCGAAGGGCTCGAATTCCGGTTTGTATTGGAGGTGGCATGGGCGACCAGGTCTTCAGTGGATGCGGCCATCATTCCTCCCAGAGTGACCCCACCGAAAACCGACTTTTTAAAAAAACTGCGACGGCTGTCCTTAATCATAGGTATCAAAAAAACTGCTTGTTAACGTTTTTGTGGCTTAGTTGGATCATCCGACCTGATAGCCAGAATGATGGAATGCTCCTCGCCTTCCTGGTTCAGGCTATAAAACCCGACTTCCGTTCCAGCAGCCCAGTAAAAGGCATCGCCCACCTGGCTGGGGTGACGCTCAACATTTCCATATTTGTCCAAACCCGCGACCATATACCCACTTCCCTGAAGCACAAAGTATACTTCCTCCTGGGTCGGATGGCGGTGTGGGTTATTAGTGCCATGGGGAGCAAAATCCATGATGAATAAACTCTTCATTTGAGAAGCAGAGGATAATCGATCTCGCGTGCTGGTAATATCACCCATCAAGAGTTTATATTGTGTCGACGGACCGTGACTCCCCAATACCTGCAATTCGATCTTATCAGCATTGGCTAGTTGTAATTCACCCTTGGGCTCATACTTCACTCCTTCCGGTATTTTGTAACCCATGAACAACACCTTGATAGGTTTTCTGCTGCCGTTTGTAATCCCGTGGCTGACTCCGGCTGGTATATACATGAAGTCATGTGTTTTCAGAGCTGCCTTTTCGTGTCCATATAACAACGTCCCCTTACCAGCGGTAACGTAGAGCACATACTCTTCTTTCGGCCGCGTGACAACGGCGCTTGCCCCGCCTGGTTCAACCGTCAACTCGCCCATACGAGTAATCGCGTTCAGATGTTTTTCATCCTTATCGCCTTCACCAAAAATTGGTTTATAGGTCGCTGTTGAGGTATCCTTGGTCAGGTCCGCATCTCCGTATTTCAAGTTTGGAACATAACGCGACAAGTAGAGTTGCTGCTCGTGAGCCAGCACACTGAATTGAAATAACAGACAAGCGAGAATCGCAAAAATCAGAGCTTTCATAATAGGGGTAGAACATTGAAGTTTTGAACGTTATGGTGAAGTATACATCCAATAAACCTGCCCTCGAATCTACGTCGATAAGAAACTTGGCAACCGATCTACAATTTCTCCGGATGTATCAGTTACCTATTATCTTGGAATCGCGTTGGAATTGGAGAAAATGAAATATCTGCCAGATTCCCGATAGATATGGAGCGGCAATTAGAAACAGTTGGTTTATACCTGAATTGATGCAAAATATCACCAAGCAAAAACAAAGATCGACCCACTCATCAGGCATCTGCTCCTGCGCTTTCGTCCTCCTGGCGATGACTGGTTTGGGCAACATTTTTGGCTGCTCCAAGAGTGATATGTCATCCGACGGCACAGCCAATTCCCTCACGGCCACGGAAACGAGCCAAGGCTGGAAGCTCCTGTTCGACGGCTCGGATCTCTCGGGTTACCAAATTTTCGGAATTCCAACTGCGGACCTCGACCGGTGGAAAATCGAAGGAGAAACTCTTTCTCTCTCGCCCCGCGCAGAAGGCTCAAAAAGTAAAGCCGATTTGGTAATCACCTCCCAGCCGATTGGAGATTTCGAATTCTCATTCGAATGGCGCATGTCAGAGGGTGGCAACGGTGGCATTTTTTATAAGGTCAAAGGCGGAACCTCCTATGAGAAACCTTGGCATACCGGCCTTGAAATGCAATTGCTCGACAATGCTGGCCATGAAGAAGGATTGATCACTACTCACCGCAGCGGCGATTTATACGACCTTATCGCCTCCAAGTCCGATACCTCTCATCCTGCCGGAGAATGGAATCACTCCCGTATCCTGGTTCAGGGCAACCAGGTCGAGCAGTGGATGAATGGAAGTCTTGCAGTTTCCTTCGAAATTGGTTCATCTGAATGGAACTCTCTTGTATCCAATAGTAAATACGCAGAATGGCCAGAATATGCCAAGATAGCGAAAGGACACCTTATTTTGCAGGACCATGGAGACCAGATCTGGTTTAAGAACCTTAAAATCCGAGAACTGAAATGAAAAACCCAGCTGAAGAATCAACCCCACTGAAAAATATCGTACACTGGGAAGATTTTGTCGAACCCGTTAGCTCCCCGGAGTCCGAGAATCCGGCCTGTTAACCATTCAGGATACAACTGAAACCCCGGATTCTCCTCAATGCGGCCACCTAACATTCTTTTTTTACTAAGCGACGAGCACAGCTTTCGATTCTTCTCACACCTCAAGGAAGAAGACGGCGGTGAGCCAGTAGCAACCCCTCACCTAGACAAATTAAAAGCCCAGTCGGTTAAATTTAACAATACCTATTGCCAGATGGCGTTGTGTACACCGTCACGATTGTGTCTCCTTTCAGGAAAGCACGTACGGGGCGCCGGGGCCTGGACCAACGACTCTACGCTCAGCCCCGATCTGGTTACCCTCCCAGCAATCCTGCGAAAGGCCGGCTATGAAACCTGCCTGGTAGGCAAAATGCACCTGGGAGGCAGCCGGCAGTTTGTAGGTTTTCAACACCGTCCCTATGGAGACCTCACCGGCGGAACTGGCCACCAGGGACAAGAAGTTCCGGAGGGGTACGATGGCACAAAATACAGTTGGCGATTGGACGGAGCCGGTGAACTTGAATACCCCGAAAGCGCCCTGCAGGAACAAGTGACGGCCCAGGAAACCATTGCATGGATACGCGAGCATTGCAGCAGCAAGCCGGATACACCGTGGTTTACCCTGGCATCGTTCAGTAGACCACACTTTCCGCTAACGGCTCCTGACCGTTGGATTAACAAATACCCACCGGATGCGATAACCGAACCGAAGGCGCCAGCCGCAGGAGACTCTTTCGGCCACCCCATGACCACTGCCTTGCGCAAAGGATTTGAAGTTGATCAGTTGACCCAGGAAGAACAGCAGAGAATGCGCGCCGGCTATTTTGCGTGCGTCAGTTATCTGGATGAAATCCTGGGCGACCTATTGACCCGCCTCGATCTCTCGGGAGATTTAGAGAACACCGTCATTGTGTATGCCTCCGACCATGGCGAAATGGCTGGCGAACACGGCAGTTGGTGGAAACATACTTTTCATGAGGCCAGCACGCGGGTACCTATGATGATTTCGCTCCCGGAACATAGAACGGGTGAATTGCCAGCCCAACAGATTGAGACGCCAGTCGAGTTGATCGACCTATACCCCACCCTTTGCAGCCTCGCTGGAGGCGACAGTTCCGAATCGGAAGGCCGTGACCTAAGTCCCAATCTAACAAACGGACAGGAGCCCGAGGTCATTCCGGTTGTAAGCGATAATCTGATCCCTCGCTGGGGAGAGGGTACCGAGTATAGGATGGTGCGGTATGGAGATTATAAATACGTCGGATTCCGCGATGGCACAGAGTTTTTGTTTGATTTAAGGAATGATCCACTGGAACAAAAGGATCTGTCGAAAGGCGAACTGAACGAAGCCATCGTTCCTACTCTGGAATTACTGCGAACTTACGTGGCGGATACCATGGACTTTGAGGCAGCCGAAAAAGAACGGATCGAAGGTACTGCCGACCTGGCCCAACGTTTCCCCAAGACCACCGCTCCCTCCCAGGGCAATCTATATCACCTCAAGGACGGACGCATTATCAACGGCGAGGATGCGGTTTACAATCCAACTGTGGTTGCGGACAGCGCAGCTGAAGCATTTGGAGACGATTGGCAGGAGCAGAACCAGCCGGATTAATAAATCCTATACCGGTTTTTGGTCCGATTTTACCTGTGCAAATGCTTCGCTCAGGCTCTTGTAAAACTCCACATGCATTGTGGTTCCTTTGCCTTTGAAGGTAAAGCTCTTGATCCCCCGGCTTTCACGATAATCAACCCGCGCCAAATCTTCCCAGCTGATGGATTCTTTGAGTTTTCCTTTGCCACCAATTTCCCGTACCCCATCGTCGTCAAAAATATACCGGCTATTTATGGAACGATGCAGGGCCAAGCCCGTTCCGAGGGTAGCTAATGCAAATACTATGAACAACCATTGTTCGCCCCGTAATGGCCATTGTGGCTCCGACCACAATATCAGGTACCCCAATAATAAAATCGGGAATACTGTCGAAAACACGTGGGCCAACACCCGATTGCCGATTCTTCCAACCTTGGTGTTCTCAAATTCTCCCCGGATGTTTTTTAAGGTCTCCACATAGTCTTCACTTAGCTCGGCCATTTGTCCCTCTTCTTACAATATTTATCTTAGGCATCATCCCCATAAGTATATTCCCAATCACTGTCGAGAGAGTGCAGGAAATTGTCCACTGATTCATGAAAACGATTGGGGGCTTCGTAAAAAATCATATGACCGCAGTCCTCAACTATTTCCAGGTTCGATTCGGAAGGAATCTTCTCTATGAATGCTGCCATATCAAAAGGAGAAGCATACAGGTCTTCCTCTCCTGTGATAGCCAGACAGGGAACCTGAACGGTGCTGACAATCTCCTCGGCCGATGCCTCAACCAACTCCTGAATTGACTGAACATAACTTTCCTCAGAGTTCATTTCCAATAGACGCTGGTAAGTGCAAACGAACTGGCCCCTCTCAGACATGGTCTTTTCGGCAAATATACCCGGCATCACTTCTTCGCCTATACCCGTCATTCCTACTCGGGCAATTTTTTCAATGCGATCAGTCAACTTCTTTTTGATCGCTTCGATCGGTTGAGGGAGTCCTCCTAGAAAAATCAAAGAGTTCACTTTGTCAGGACGCAGGGCATAGGACTTTAAAACAGCGATTGCACCCATGGAATGTCCAAGCAGGGAAACAGGTTCAGGAGACACCTGATCAATCAGCTCTATGGTGGCATTGACACTGGCATCGATGGAAAAAGATTCCACCACATCCACGTTAAATCCAGTACCGGGCATATCGAAAGAAATGACTCGCCTGGAAACGCCTAGGGCTCGGGCCAATCCCGCGAAGAAGTAGCTACCTCCGCCAAGCCCATGTAGGCAGACAAGGCCAACACCAGTTCCTACATCGTCCACCACCAGCGGTGAGCCACCCTGCCATGCCACGAGTTTCCTCATGTGAGATTTTTAAAAATAAGACGATAAAACTGCGGGTGAGAGATCCAGGTCTGGCCACTGATAATATTACCTTCAATGACCGCTTCTTCGGCAATCCATGTGGCACCGGCAGACTCTGCTTCATAACGGCAATTCTCATAACAGGTTACATTCCGGTCCTTGCACAAGCCAGCCGTCACCAGAATCTGGATACCATGACAGATACTATAGATCCATTTCCCTTTAGAGTTAAAGTCCTGTACTATCTGGATAACCAAAGGGTTGTGTCGCAGATACTCGGGTGCCCGGCCACCAATCAGCAGGACGGCATAGTAGTCATCCACCACTACCTCCTCGAAAGTCAGGTCTGATGCAGCAGAATAACCAGCTCCTTCATAATAGGTATCCCAGCCAGGCTTAAAATCGTGCATGACCAGATTAAGATCCCGTTTGCTGGGTGCAACAATGTGGGCTTCGTAACCGGCTTCCTGGAACCGGTGCAAGCCATAAAGAACTTCGTAGCTTTCGCCAGCATCACCGGTTAAAATCAAAAACTTCTTACTCATAAAAACAAAAGGTTAAATTTGAAAAAACGATCAATCCGATCACCCACTCAGGTCAATCTTGGAAAACAATTCTGACCCTGAATGTCACTCACTTAAGGCCGTTATAAGCGAATCTACGGTCCATTTCCTTTCGAGAGGGTCAAACCTTCAATCCCGCATTGGCATGCACGATTGCAAGGAATGACCCCGAAGCCGGTCTTGCTTCGATATTTGACAAAAAACCGCTTAAGTGAGTGCCATTCAATTCTGACCCATTAACTACAAAAAAATACAGGCGGATTCACCCCTCAATTGCTTCAAAGCTAAACGGATCGCGGGGTAACCCTGCTCCTGCATTTGAGGCAATTCCCGATGTTTGGGGCGGATTGCCGACGTGTTCTGCGTAGCAGCGAAGAAGGAGCCGCCCGAGGTGGAAATGAAAATTAGTAAGAGGAGGAGGAAGAGGATTAAGGAAATCTCAACGCTCCGGAACGCATTTCGATGTCAGGCCTTCTCGCAAAGCTCGTGAAGATCGATTGTGAATAGAGGTACCCTCGTCCCTCGCCCCATCCTCTCCTCACTTTTCAAAAAGAACCATGCCCCGAATGTTGACACCTTCCTCCATGTCCGTGAAAGCCTGGTTAATTTCTTCCAGCTCATAGTACTGGGTAACCAGTTCATCGAGCATTAGTTTTTTCTGCTTATACAGGTTTAATAGATAAGGCATATCCTCACTGGGCAAACAGGAGCCAAAAAATGAACCCGTCAGCTTACGCTCGAATACTGGGAGGAAAACAGAACGAATAGTGATGGTGTCCTGGACGCCCGTAATACCGATAATCACCGCGTTGCCACCTATACGGAGCATGCCGTAGGCCATTTCAATGGTTTTTGTAATACCGATAGCTTCGAAAGAATAGTGCACGCCTTTACCTTCGGTCAGATCTTTTACTGCTTGAATAGCATCCGTATCCTTTGAATTGATACAATCAGTCGCGCCGAACTTTATCGCCTGTTCAAGCTTGGATGGCACCTGGTCGATGGCTATTATCCGGGATGCCTCGGCCAAACGAGCGCCCTGGATAACGTTCAACCCCACTCCGCCGCAGCCAATTACCGCCACAGTCGACCCGGCATGCACTTTAGCCGTGCGGGTTACTGCTCCCACACCTGTTGTCACTCCACAACCCAACAAAGCAGCATGTTCAAAAGAATAACCTTCCGGTAAGGGCAACACAGAGTTCGTGTGCACCACGGTGTATTCCGACAAGGTTCCAATCCGCGAGAACTGATAAATATCCTGATCGCCTTTATGAAACCGGCAGGTGCCATCAAGAAGCTGGCCCCGTTTGCCGCCAAAGTGCACCTCGCACAAGGTAGGATGCCCGGTAATACACTGCTCGCACTTTCCACAGGAGGAAACGAAAGGTAACATCACACGATCGCCGACTTGATAGCCCTCCG
>JAPUIL010000018.1 GCA_027297085.1 Verrucomicrobiota bacterium
ATTTAGTTCTACATCAACGAGATCGTCCTCATCCGTAACGTTACGGATATTCAATTGTAAGGTCCAGTTCACCTTATCATCGAAAAGCGGGCGTCTATAACGGAACCATAAATCAACCTGGGACTCTGAAGATCCAAAGACAGGTTTGTCGAGGTCGCGGATGGGGCCGAGTTCCGGATCATCAACAATGGGATAACCGATAGTTGGTCTATCTTGCCAGCGCAATGCGCCACCCAAAGCCCAGCCCTTTAAGGCCGAGTCGTCATCGAAAGAATACATGCCTCCTAGGTTGGCACGCCATTCGCGAAGTGAATCTTCCTTTTTGCCGTTCCCAGTCACCAAGCTTCGAAATTCCGCGATCTGTTGTACGATACGGAAATCGGCAAAACTATTAGTAGGATCAATTCCAGTACCGCGATCGACAATAAAATGATTGCGAATTTCAGGTGTATTCCAAAGTCCAAATAACCGCTCCATCTCAGGGGCGCCGGTCTGACCAATTCCAGTTCTAACAGCCTCTTGTTTTGCCGCATTCAAAAACAAACGCCAGTTGGGGTTTGGATTGAATATTAATTCAAATTCAAATCCTTCCGAAACCGTTTGCGAAATGTCTCCCGCTCCAATGGCGTCAATCTCCAGGTCCACGAATCCCGGTCTCTCGGGATCTGGCGTGAACCTATAATTATAGGCTGTTTGAACACCTTCGGACGGCAACGCAGCTTCAAAACCGGATGCTTGTATTTCGGCTTCTGTATTCCACTGATAAATATTTCGTGGAAGCCATTCAAAGTACCAGAAATACGGGCTTCCAGGATCTAAATCAGCCGTCGAATTCTGGTTGGTCTCGTACCAGATTCCTTTAGCCACAAGCTTGCCATCAAACATCTCAAGAGTAACCCCGTAATCCGTACTATCCCCATTAGGTGGACTAAATTCTTCTCCAAATCTATCCGCAATAGGTTTTCGAACTCTTACGTTGGGATTAAAGTTTTCCGACTCATTATAGTGTAAACTCACAGCCACACCCGAGTCTCTCGACAATATAGATTCCGGGATGTGATAAACGGCGCCCCAGCTAAAAGTCTCGTCCCCTTCACCAGGGAACAAATTGTCATCATCTACCACCAAACCGCTGAGGTCATGAGTGCCCAAACTATTTTCAAAAGTTGTGCCGTTCAATGAATCAGCCACCCATCTATCATCCTCATCTTTTCTCCAACCCGCCGTTGTTATAAGATGGTCCGAAAGAAATTTGCTTTGGAGCGCAAGGACCACAGACTGAACTTCCAGCTCGTTCAAGCTAGATCCGGTGGTCAATTCCTCTGGATTGTCCCGCCAGTTCAGCACATCAAATTCATTACGCACAAACGCCCCTTCTGGACTGATGTAAAGCATATTGAGCGAACTCGGATATTGGAAAGTGTCACTTGGTTTCCTCAGGTTCGCTCCTGCAGGGCTACTTGCCCCAATAAAACTATCTACAGACCCTATAAAATATTGCCCAGTGCCAAGGCGCAAACCACCGTCAAATGTGCTTTGGGCTGCAGTCATACCTACGGCTGATCCATAGCTCTCCTCCATTACAAAACCAGGCCCGCTGTATCCACGTTGACGCTTGGTGTTTTTTTCAAAAAGAGCAGTGAGAGTATGTTCGCCCAACCACTTTCCGATCTTTCCCCAATGCTCTTCAGCATCGAAGCGGAAATAGACAAGTGCACGCTGGGTCTCCCGCCTTTCTTCAAGCTGTGAAAACTGAGATCTACTTGGAAGGAATGCCCGTCCGAAGTTGGGATTAGCCGTGCCATCCGGTATACCTTCATTTATGTCCAAACTAATCGTCGTGCGAAAACCTCCAGCGAGTAAGTTGAAAAATCCACTATCGAATTGTTGGCTATCATAGGATAACTCAATCCCGGCATTTTGATCAAAAAAGGTTTGCTGCAGAGAAATGTTAAAAGCTTCAATATCGTGCCACTTAAGATTGTTCCTACCAGCCAGAGTATCATTCCGATAATCAAATACGGATGGATCATGTATCTGGGGAAGATGAACAAAAGTATCCTCAATAGTGGGGACTACATCTTCAAAACCTGGTCTTCCAGCCCTGGAAGGCCGTAGACGTATCCGCCGACCTTCGGTATTGTGAGATGAAAACATCGGCCGGAATGCATTCTGCCGAGCGGGATTTAAGGCATCGTAAGGGGCCAGATCAAGATCTGCCTGGGGGAGGGGGCCCGATCCGGATTGGCCTTATGCCAAAGATCGGGGCAGAGTCATCGAAGAATCCTTGTTGCTCATCAGCAGTCGGCAAAGTTGTTCCATCAATTCCAAGAAAATCACGGTCTCGAAAGTCCAAACCCAGAGGCAAGGTTGGTTTGCCCACTTCTGGCTTCCACCAATTTGTAAAACGATCATTAGGTGGACCATTCACAGCCGGCGCACTTGTCATATCCCCAATTTCAGCATTTATTCTTAATATTGTAGTCTCTGTCAGATTGAAATCCACAGCACCAAAAATTCTTTGTTCTTTCAGGTAGGCAGGATCCTGTTGATACCTTTGATCATTGTGCAGCCCGATCAGGCGAAGCCGCACTTTGTCCTCTGCAAATACGCGGTTAACATCGAAGGACCCACGAATGGAGCCGTTATCATCGGTGCGAATCTTGAATACATTTTTATCCACGGACAATGGTTGGGCAAGGCCCTGATTGATAATACCCGCCGGGCTACCCAGCCCAAAAAGAATGTTGTTAGCCCCACGGTTTATCACCACACGTTCCACATTGTAGGTATCCATCGGGATGATCGATCCGAAGTAATTACGGGTTCGGTCTGCGTCGGCCAAACCACGCACGCGGGTTCTAGTTTGATTTTGAAGTGAAAGAGTATTAAAGTCAAAGGTATCGAAGTTGCCCTCTCCAACAGCAGCAGTGAAATTACCATTCATTCCATCAACTTCCACGCCAACCGCATAAACGAGTAAGTCCGTGATGTCAATCGATCCAGTGTCTTCAATAAACTCCTGTGTGTATACGGAGATTGAGGCGGCAATATCGCGCAATGGTGTATTAATTCGAGTACCGGCCAGAGTCGTGGTTGCGAGGTAACCGACGGTTTCCTCTTCCTGGACAGTGAATGGATTCAGCTCATAGACTTTTTCATCTTCCTGTGAGCTGACCTGGCCCGGCGTGCCAGCGATTCCAAGCGCTAAGGCTGCAGCGAGTGACTTAAACCAATTGTTCTTTTTTGCGTTCATTTCAGTCTCTTCTAGGGGTTTTTGTTCTGACCAAGTTCAGAACCTTGGCCTCCAGCCAAGGTATCGGTAATCCCATAGGGGAGGTCAAACGCAAAAAATAAACATGGCCCCGCTTACTATGTCATTTCTTGACATTTGACGGGATATGGCGCCCTGAAACCGAAACTCCAAAGAGTTTGCCGATAGGCGACACCATCCACTGCGGTTTTCTAACACGAAATGAGGATTTTGCCTTAGGTAATCAGGAGTGTTCAGGTGTTTGCAAATCAACAGGTTGGATAAGTTTTTAGTGTTGTCAATGTCCTCCTGAATCCTCTCAAATGAGCCCATTTCAAGAAACAGGGTTACATTTTGGGGTTACATTTTAGAATCCGTTTCAGGCCTATTCGGCTGTGTCAGTTGTGACGCGGAACAGTAGAGCAGAGAGAATCATTCTGTGAGAGCAAATGCCATGACTCGTCTTTGACTTTGCCTCTTTTTTCTGTGTTCGCCGTTAAAGAGGCGGAAGGTTAAGATTAATGGTTCTTAGACTGCTCTTCGGTCATTAATCTTTAAGCAACTTATCAAACTTTGGTTCACCCCGCAGCCGGTCGAAGATGAACCAGAGGTCGAGCTCGTGTTTGAGGAAGAAACCACCTTCAATAAGTTGGGCAGACATTACCAGGGTGTTGGTGATGGCAACCGGAAGTTATTCACACTGTTCCTATTCTGGCATTTATTCACTCCCGAACCGTTTCGTTCTCGTTTTTGTTGCCCTGTGTTCTCTTTTCAATAACGGAAGAGTCGGAGAAAGTTTACCCTGAAATTGCTTAACCGTTTTCTGGCAGTTTTAGGCGTTTAGGATGCTCAAATTCAAAATGACCGTTGCGAACCATTTCCAGTGTTTGCTCGATCGTTGGCCGGTCTCCCCAGTAGGTTCCGTAATATGCTAGTCGCACGACTCCATCCGGGTCAATAATCACAGTGGCTGGACGGTTGATATACTCTCCGTGAACAGCGAATGCCATTGGATCCACACCGTACATAGCGCCTACTGCGCCCGCCCGATCCAACAAATGCGGCCACCAGATCTGCTCAGTGTAAGCCTTCTTGAATGACTGCTTTGAAAACCAGTAGGCCGGATCCAGTTCTTTTCCCACCATTACCCGCCCACGGTAGCGGTCGTGGCATTCAATCGTAAAGACCTGCACTTCCTCTTTCTCGAACTCGGCCTGCATTTTAATCAATTCACGAAACTCACCGTGGCAAACGGGACACCAATCCGCAAAGACCCAAATCAGTACCACCCACTTCTCCTCCCGAAAATCACTCAGCCTCCATACCTTACTTTCCGTGTCCGGCATCTCAAATTCTTGAGCCGCTTTGCCTACCTCCACAGATTCGAAACGCCAAGGATCCAAGGTCTGATAGGCAGACAACTGTTCTTGTGTGGTTCCCATTTGTTTTCGAATCTGGTCAACCGCCAGCTCGCATTGGTGACGCACATCCCTGGAGGGATCCTCTTTCAACTGTTCACGCAGGAGTGGTAGTGAGTCCTTTGACTCAATTTGCCCGAGTGCAATGACTGCTTGTGAACGCACCATAACAATCGGGTCATCGCGAACAACACTCTCCAAATTGTCAATTGCGGCTTGCGCTTTGAGAATACCAAGCGCCATAGCGCACACTTGACGCACGTGTTCATCCGTGTGTGTCAGCCCCTTTATAATCTCGTTAACGCCATCCATCCCAAAACGTACCAGATCTCTTACCGCCAAGAGGCGTACTCTCCAGTCGCTGTCTGTAAGGTCAGCAATCCCATGCTGTTTTAAAGTTCTATCATTGGTGAAGGCGTTGTCGTTATTAAGCGGATGAAACTCATGCGCTTGGACTCGAGCAAGCACATGAAGGACGGTGGCTTCCCCATCCGTTTCTTGAGCCACGCACGAAAATACACCCAACAAGCAAATGATCCAGCTGAAGACAAAACACAGGATCCAAGTGTAACCACTGTGATTATTTTGATTCATCAATGTCATTGTAATTTCTTAACTGAACCTGGAAGGGCAGGAAGGCGATCAATTGAGTTCCTGCACGGACCGATTGGCATTTCCTTGCCAGATTAGCCGCAGGGCTCACAGGAGTCTGCTCTCTGTAATCATTCACGATTCTTTTGATAACATCTTTGAGAAGATTAACGATAAAATTTATCAGACAGCCCAATCTAATCCTTGTCTAATCTAGCGATTGGTATGCTTTTAACCCACATTTCTTATACGAAAATATTGCCAATTACCCGTGCATAGAAAAGCCCCAAAGCGTACCTCCTCATTGGTGTCACCCTGGGGCTTCAAACTAATTTATGAATACAATGCAAACTTGGGACTGTTATATTCAACAGTATGAGTTCATTCAATCAGCTTTGGCGGGAATCTGCTAATCTACTACATTCTGACTATTACCGTCATAGTTCTATATGGGTCTTAGTGAGTCAGTGTTGTTTTGTAATATCCATGGATTTTACTATTTGGTTTTCAATAAATTTCAGCGCTAATTACAGTATAAAAATTACGCAATCACTTTACCCGGATCAGGCATGTGAAATAAGTTCCTCTTCGTCATCATGTGCGTGAGGCTTGATATTGTAGAGTTTGTAAAAACCTTGCTGAATGTCATTATAGACCAGAACAAGTACCGGTACTAAGACGAGAGTAATAGCCGTGGCAAAAACAATGCCCCATGCCAGGGAGATAACCATAGGCACGAGGTCAGCAGCTTGCGGGCTGGTTTCAAACATCAAGGGCGCCAAACCAAAGAAGGTGGTCAAGGAGGTGAGAAGAATCGGCCGGAAGCGCCTAACACCCGCAAGTCGAACAGCTTCATTGAGTGGCATGCCTTCCTTCACTTTTCGATTCATGAAGTGAACCATGATCAGGCTGTCATTAACCACCACTCCGGATAGGGCCATCATGCCAAAGATAGACCGCTGGGTAATGATGGGATCCCCGTTGTTGAAGCCGAAGACCTTAGCCATAATGTAATGGCCCATAATCGCTCCCACCACCCCGAAGGGAATAGCCGACATCACGATAATCGGTTGAAAATAACTTCTAAAGGGAATAGCCAGGAGGGCATAAATGACCACCAGAATAAAGTATATTCCCAGAATCATTTCTCGTTGGTTGTCGCGAGCCATGGCGGAATAACCCCGCACCCCGAATTGCATGCCCGGATACCGGGTTGCCGCCAACTCGGGTAGAAATACTTCCAATATTTCTTGTTCCATCGATTCAATGTCCAGCTCCTGAGTATCCCCATCAGCACTCACCTGAATGATGCGTTTTCGGTCTACTCGCTGAATAGAAGGCAGACTCCTACCGGGAACAATTTCGGCAACCGTTTCAAATGGTACTTCAATTCCATTGGCGGTTCTGATCATCATACTCTGTAGTGAGCCCAAGGAGCGCCGTTCTGCTTCAGGATAACGGACCATCACGCGTATCTCATCGCGGCCTCGTTGAATACGTTGGACTTCCGAACCGAAAAAGGCAGTCCGTACCTGTTGAGCCAGATTGCTGGCGGTTACCCCCAGGAACTCTGCCTCAGGCTTCAGGTCCAATTCAAACTCATCATAGGCCTTTTCATAGGAATCTGCGATGTCATATAAGCCTTCAAATGAAGCCAGTTTTATTTGCAGCTCCCTGGAAGCTTCCTTGAGCATTTCGACATCCGGGTGACTAAGCTCGATAGTCATAGCTGCCCGGGCACCTCCCCGGGTAAACGAAAAATTCAACTGCTCTGCTTCCGGTATGGGTGGAACCAGATTGCGCATTTCGAATACCAACTCACGACTCCCATAGGCCGCATCTCGGGTCTCCGATGGGGTCAGCTCTATTATAATCTCACCCAACTCAGCTACTCCCGCTCTATTACGAGATGAATGAAATGAGCT
>JAPUIL010000180.1 GCA_027297085.1 Verrucomicrobiota bacterium
AGGGCTTCGACGTCAGCGATCCGGACGGTCGTGGTGGCCCGGTTAAAAACTACTACGGAAAAGTGGGAGTTACAGAAACCCTCAGCGAGGGTACCGTGAAGTTTATCAAGGAAAGCAAAGACGGCCCGTTCTTCGTCTACCTTTGTTATTGGGATGTACATTCCCCGCTCCGTGCCCACGATCACGTCACAGCCAAATACGATAAGAAACTGGCGAACGGGGATTGGGACCGAAAATGGAACACCACCTATGCCGCCATGATTGAAGCGGTTGACAAAGGTGTCGGCCAAATTCGCCAGGCGGTGAAAGATGCCGGTTTAGTTGAAGACACGCTCATCGTATTTACTTCGGACAATGGCGGCGCTTCATTTGCTACCTGGTGCGATCCTTTAAAGGGTGCCAAAGGGGCTTTTTATGAAGGCGGCATACGCGTCGCCAATTGTATGAGTTGGCCAGGAGTCATCAAAGCAGGTTCCGTCTGTGACACACCCATAACTGGCGTCGACTATATGCCCAGTTTCGCAGAACTAGGAGGCGCCCGCCTCCCTGCCAATCAACCGGTCGATGGCCAATCGTTTGTTCCCCTGATTCAAGGAGAAAAAGCGCGTGGAAACAGATCAATTTTCTGGCACTACCCACTCTACCTTCAAGGCTCTGATTACAACCAGATCGTAAACGTATACGGAACCGACAAACCTTACTGGCGAGCCACTCCCTGCAGCGTCATCCGCAAGGGCGATTGGAAGCTCATCCAGTTTTTTGAAACCAATTCGATTAAGCTCTTCAATCTGAAAAAGGATATTGGTGAAAGCAACGATCTAGCGAAGGCCAACCCTAAAAAAGCCGCCAGCATGCTGAAGGAACTTCAGGCCTGGCAAAAGCGCACAGACGCTGTAATTCCTACCAAACTGAATCCTGATTTCAATCCGGGTTAATTTTGCCCTTTATAATCAACTCCAACTCCAAAGATAAATGAGTGCAGAAGACAACAAAGCAGCAATCCTGGCAGCCTACCAGGTTTTGTTCATGGCGACATACAACCCCTGATCTCCATTCTGGATGAGAATGTCGAGTGGAGCAACTACGAGGACAATCCTTTGAATGGCACCGTCCATGGGCCTGAAGCCGTGACGGAATTTATGGAGAGTCTTGGACAAATGGAATTCAATCGTTTTAAAGTGGTTTCCGTCATGAGCGATGGGGATAAAGTGATAGGGGTTATAGATGCAACCTACACCGTAAAATCTACTGGGAAAAGCCATTCCGGAATCGCCGCACACTTGTTTGAATTCCAAGATGGAAAAATGGTCCGATTTCGTGAAGTAGCAGCAACCTCGGCTGATGCATGGGAGTAAACCCTATTGTTTCAAAAAACCGAGCAATAAGGCCTTGGCCGACAGCGAAACGAACACCAATAGCCTGCTCCTACACCCTCACCAATGACTACAAAGCCTCAAGTTGCCGATGCAATTTTCGGGCACTTTCTCCTTCAACCACCAGGCTGTTCGACAAAGCATTACCAAACTCAGTTAAGTTCTTCCAACTCCAGACGAGTTCTTTGTCGCGGGTGATTTCAACGATCTGAGGATTGCAGGGGCCAGCGTGGCAATTGCCGATTACGAGGTTGCCATTGGGGAGCTCTTGAAGGGTGGTGACCCAGGCTAAGGTGACGCCGGAGATTTTGTTTTGAGAAAGATGCCAGACGATATATTGGTCGGGCGTGACTTCCAAAACACTGTGTCCGTTGCCAGTCGCGATGAGGTAGTTGCCATTTTTTAATACAATGGCACTAAAGGTTTTTGCACCATACGCCTCTGGTCCGTGTCCGTCAGCTGGTTCCTTGTCGAAGAGAGGCACTTTATAGTTCCAAACAACCTCACTCGCGGATGTATAACGGGCAACCCGCTCTTCGCCTTCGTGGCAAACCAGGTAATCCCCATTGTCGAGTACGCGGACCAGGCGAGTGTCGCGGTGAGGATGAGGATCTGCTACTTGGAGCGGAATGGAGGACTGAATATTTCCCTGCGTATCAACTTCGACAATACGGCTAACCCCACTCTCCGCGACCATAGTGTTTCCATTTGGCAACCGTTGGAAAGCGTGGATTTCAATTTTCTTTCCCGCATTTCCCTCCGTCTTGCTGCTGTCGTACTCCCACACCGTATTCCCCTTGAGGTCTACCTCCATGACTTTGGGCCAACCGTTATTTACCAGGATGTTGCCGTTTTCCAACAACTGCAAATCATGCACCTGAGCAATCGAATGTTGCCATAAGATGGTGCCATCAGAATCGGTGATTGCAACTTGCTTGCCTCCCTCAGCGGCAATAATCAGACGGTCGGTCGATGAAGAGCCGGCTTACAGGCGGCACCACCACATAAAAGAAGGAGAAAAAGAATCGGTTTCATGGGCAACCAAAGCAGGGATAAATCAGCGGATAAGTCGAAGTGAATATCTAATTCCCTATTCCCTGAAAAATGATCAAACAGGGTAAAAGCCCGAATTTCTTCCGAAGAGCCACGGGGTCATTCCTTGCAATCGCGCATGCCAATGCGGGATTCTAGGTTTGACTCCCTCGAACGGCAACAAATCGGCAGCAGCCGCTAGGACAGTTTTACACTTCCAGCTGCTTTGGTAACGCCATTCACTCGCACTTCAAACCGGTGGATTCCCGGAAAATGCCGGCGTGTCGACAGATCTTTGAAGCTATGGCGTTTTTTGATTGCTACCTGTCTTGCAGATTCAAGTCTTTCGGAAATCTGAAACACTTTGGGCGAGAGTTGTCCATTGGACTTAATAAAATACACCAGGTACTCCAATCGCAATTTTCCTAGTGAGCGATTCCCGGTTCTCAAGCTGCAAGAAAACTGCACAGATTGCCCGATCTCTACCTTGCTTCGATCGAACTCCAGTTCCGTGCCTATAATCCGGGACGGAGCAGCAAAACCAAATAGCTGCAATACATCCGGCCGGCCTTGTTTGAGCAACGTGCGGCAGGCTTGTTTTATGATCCAGTCCGTTTCATCACACGAACCCTGCCAAGCAGTGACCCGTTTAATAACGGTTTCCGGGTGATCCTTACTGATGTCATTCAAATTGTTGGCTACTGAACGGCGGACATAGTCTTCCGAATCGGCTTTCAAGAGTTCCAATACCGGAAAAATCGGCGACGGATCCTGCTTTAAGCTCTTCAGAGCGGTTGCCCAAGGTAATCGCGGACGACACCCTTCACTGGCAAGACGTCGATGGTGCATATTCGGAGATTTTGCCCACCGTTTGAGTTGCTTAAACATACGTGACGGATACCGCTCAATGAAAGGACGGACGGCAAACTCTGAGGAGCACAATTCAGTGAATTGTTCAAGTGCAGGAACAGATTCATCGGGAAAATCAACCCCGTACCGTTGCACAAAATCTGGAAATATTAGGTTATCGAAGCCTTCAATATGAGGAGCCACTTCACGCAAAACCTTCAAAGCCTCAACATAGTCATCGGGCAGATACGATCGAAGGCAATCAGTCACCTTTCGCATGCGATCCATGAGTTCCAGTTCCACCCAAGGGGCGCGATTTATAGCCTTCAAGAAAACTGTAAGCTTGAAATCCGGCACCACATTGGCGACTTCATGAGCCAGTTTCTTCAAGGTGGCCGTTTGAAAATACTGGTCCTTCAATAGATCCATACCATTACCAATACAACCCATCCGGCATTTGGAAACTGTGAAAGCAGAAAAGCCCGGAATTACCCTATTGTTTCAAAAAATCGAGAAGTGATGGAGAGCAAGGCGCAGTCCGCCAATAAGCGCGGGAACATAGTCACCTACGTGACCAAGCGATTGGCGGGCTGGAACGCAGCTGTTCGCGCTTGTCGAGTTTAGCCTTCGAAAGGGCTTTTAATAACGCCAATTTCAGAAAGGTTTATTAAGTTTCTATTAATCTCCACAACTAACTGATTAATAATTAGATTACACCTGCTCTTTCGAAGGCGTTTGAAATGTTAGGTTTATTAGGTTGGATAGAGTCGGAAATTACGCTATGAACTTCACTCCGTATTTTCGGGAGATTCCTTATGCTGCACGTCCTATTAATCAACACCTTTGCCAAACCAATTTGGAAGCGGCGGTGGTTGTGGGCTCTGTACGTCGCGCTTTGGATTCTCAATTTCCTCTTCCTTGATTCGTTAACCACGATCCAGAACCTGTTTCTGCTCTTTGCGTTAGCGGTATTTGTAATACCGCACGGCGCTGCCGATTTTTATCTGCCAGCCTGGATACTTAATCCGCCCTGGCAAAAACGTTTAAATTACTGGGGGCCGACCTTAATTGTCACATTTATTTTTGCCACTGTGACTTACGCCATGATTGATCTCTCAGTCAATTTTTCCATCGCACTTTTTTCGGCGATTATCATGTGGCATTGGGGGAGCCTTGATACCATTCATATCTATCCATTTCGTGGCCCATCCTGGGTAATTGGTTCTATTGGACGCGGAATGCTGGTAGTGTTTGCACCCTTGTATTTCAAACCGTTGGAAACTCAAGAGCTGATCCTGAATCTTATTGGGTCCGATCGTAGCTTCATCTTAAACACTCTGTATTCGTTTTCCTACTACCTCCTGATACTGGCCGTTGCGCTAGAAGTCCTAGCTCTGTTGGTAACCAAATTTGTAGAAGGTCAAGGGCTGCCAACTATGCTCCCAGCTCACTGGATGGAATCCATCATGCTGCTGCTGACATTTGCCTGGATGACCCCACTACTCAGCCTGACCTTCTATTTTCTGATCCTTCATTCTCTTCGCCATATGGCACGTATACCAGCCTATATCCCAGAGGCCCGTGGGCAGATCTATGATGGGAGCGGCTTAATGAAAAACCTGTCGTTCTATTTTCAAAAGACGAATTTTCTCACCTTTCTGGCCGTCTTTTCCCTAGCAATCTGGTTCATATGGAACATGTACTCCGGCTTTTCTTTTTCCCAATCATCAACCGCTTGCCTGGTTCCATTGATATTACTG
>JAPUIL010000181.1 GCA_027297085.1 Verrucomicrobiota bacterium
TATAGGGGCTTGATTTAAGAAGGTTTTCAAGATTCTGAGGAGCAATGTTATGCCCGGTCGATAGAATGATCAAGTCCTTGATCCGTCCGGTGATCTTTAGAAAACCCTCCTCGTCGAACTCCCCCACATCGCCGGTATGAACCCAATCACCGCGCAAGGCTTGCGCTGTTTTTTCCGGGTCCTTGAAGTAGCCCTGAAAATTGCCCGGGCTGCGCACCAAAATCTCGCCATCGTCAGCGATTCTAATATCCATACCTGGTAAAGGCTTCCCAATCGTACCGAACTTCAGCTGATCCGCTGGCATGACCGTACAAAAACCACTGACTTCTGTTTGACCATAACCTTCCTGTATTTTTACACCAATGGCGTGAAAGAACTCCAGGACGCGTGGCGCGACGGGCGCTCCACCGCATCCAGCAAAGCGCATACGCCGCAGTCCCAGCTTTTCCCGCAGTTTCCAAAAAACCAGCCAATCGGCCACTTTTTTCAATAAAGTTAATCCAGCCGAGACCTTCTCACCGGCGAGCACCTGTCTACTATATTCATAGCCGATATTGAGGGCTGAACGGTAGAATTTGCGATGAATCCAGGAGGAGTCGTCGATCTCAATTTCGATTTGCGCCATCAACCGCTCCCATAGCCGCGGAAATCCAAAAAAGAGCGTGGGAGAAACTTCCTGCAGGTTTTCAAAAAGCGTTTCCGATTCTTCAATACAATTCACTGTGGCACCATACGTCATTCCCAGAAGGATGGATACGACTCTTTCGGCTATATGACACAGTGGCAAGTAGCAGAGAATCTCTTCCCCCTCCTGCATTTCGATAGCACGGGCCGCAGGACGGATGACCCCCACCAGGCTGCTATGAGCGATCATGGCTCCTTTTGGATCACCTGTGGTACCCGAGGTGTAAGCATAAATGGCTATATCGTCTTCGTTGAGGTCGTTGAGTCGTTCTTCGAGAAGCTCAGAGCGTTTTTCCCGCAAATCCCGACCACGCTGAATCAGTTCAGAAAAACTGATAACGCTGGGATCCTCGACGTCGTGCAGGCCTTTTTTGTCGATAACCACGATCGTTTCAAGTTGGAGTAACTTACTCCGCGTTGCCATGGCTTTGTCGAATTGTTCCTGATCTTCGACTATCCAGACCCGAGCTTCGGAGTGACCCACGATAAAGGAGCTCTGTTCTTTCGTATCGGTAGGATAAATACCCACCGTAGTGGCCCGAGCCGTTTGGATCCCTAGTTCGGCATAAAACCATTCCAGACGATCCTCGGACAGCACAGCCACCTTGTCGCCAGGCAAGATACCCAGATCAATTAAACCAGCCGCCACATCACAAACAGACTCCCCATATTCCTTCCAGGAGATTTCGTTCCAGATCCCGTATCGTTTCTGACGCAAGGCCACACGATTGCCATACCGTTTGACGCGATCAAACAGGATATGGGGAAGAGTTGTAGGCTTTGAGTTCAAATATCTATCCCCTGACATCGATGGCTCTGTATGCGTTGCTTTCATGATAAGTTTCGCAGGTCGGGGTCATTCCTTGCAATCTTGACAAAGCTTGCGGAGTCAACCGATGGCTTCGCATGTCCCCAATGGCTCGAAACAAGGTTAGACTAGATGGCACTAAGTTAAGCCTATATTCTATAAATTTTGATTCGATGCCGGCTACAGGGTCATTCCTTGGAATCATGCGTGTTAATGCAGGATTCAAGGTTTGACCCTTTTCGTAGAAAGCGGCCCTTAAATCTCCTCCTGTCATGCTTAACTTCATAGCAGTGCCTTTCAGGCTCGGTTGATCCCTTGCTGCTAAATTAACGCCAGACTTTTTTTCTTCGATAACTTTTTGCATCGGCGTATTGGCGCCTTTCCTCGCCGTCTGAAATGCCCAGATAAAACTGGCGCACCACATTATTTTTACGGAGTTCCTCGGAAGTGCCTTCCGCCATGATTTTGCCGTTCTCCATCACATAACAGAAATCGCAGATATCCATGGCCAGCTCGGCATTCTGTTCAACCAGGAGAATGGCTACGTTCCTCTGGTTGATCTCCTTAATGACCTCAAATATGCGTCGCACAAACACAGGAGCCAGGCCAAGGGACGGTTCGTCCAAAAGAAGAAAATCGGGATTGGCCATCAAGGCCCGGCTGATCGCCAACATCTGTTGCTCACCACCGGAGAGCACCTCGGCCCGTGCGTTCCTCCGGTCGGCCAATATGGGAAACATTTCATAAATGCCTTCCAACTCTGTCTGGTAATCATTCCTGCTCTTTAAATAGGCCCCTACATACAGATTCTCTTCAACAGTAAGATCGGGAAAGATTTCGCGGCCCTCGGGCACATGGCAAATGCCATGCTTCACCAACTGGTCCGGTGTTTTCTGATCCATGCGTACCCCGTTCAAGAATACGCCACCGCCCTCCACTTTCATTTCCTGGGAACCAGAAACTTTCACGTAACCGGAAAGGGTTTTCAGCAAGGTGGTTTTACCGGCGTCATTGGTGCCGAGCAGTCCGGTGATCTTTCCCGCCGGAATGGACATAGAGATCCCGTTGAGGATCTTGGAAATCCGGTAGGATACTTCCAGGTTCTTTGCTTCAAGAAGCATTTTCAACCTTTCCAAGATAGGCTTCGATAACGGCCGGATCGTTTTGCACCTTTTCCGGTTTCCCTGAAGCAATCATCCTACCCGAATCGAGTACACAAATTTCATCCGACAACTCGGTGACCAGCCGCATATCGTGCTCAACCAGAAGAATAGTCACACCCATCACCGTCCTTATTTCCTTCAGCCAGAAAGCCAGCTCCTCGCGTTCCTCTATATTCATGCCGGCCACCGGTTCATCGAGCAGGAGCAGCTCCGGTTTTGTGGCCAGGGCTCGGCCCAGCTCAATTTTCTTCCGGATTCCATAGGCCAGGTTTTCCACCGATTTATCGCGCACCGGCCCAAGCTCCAGAAAATCGATCAAGTCTTCAGCCGCCTTGCGGGCAGCTACCTCGGACTTGCGTGCCGATCTGGTATAGAAAAGACTGCCAAACAGACTGCTATGGTTATGCCGGTGCTGACCGACCATGATGTTCTGCACGGTGGTCAGACCGGAAAACAACTCGATGTTCTGGAAGGTGCGGGCAATGCCCAGTTCGGGTACCTGGTGTGGTTTGAGCAGTGAGATATCTTGATCCTTGAAGCTAATCCTTCCGCTGCTCGGATCTACGATACGGCAGACACAGTTAAACAGTGTTGTCTTACCCGCACCATTGGGACCGACCAGGGAAAAGAGCTGCCCCTTCTTAACGGAGAAGCTGACACCCTGCAGAGCCTTCACACCGTCGAAGGAAACTTCCA
>JAPUIL010000182.1 GCA_027297085.1 Verrucomicrobiota bacterium
CGCTGGAAGTAACTTGGAGAGCGATAAAGCGGTCACAGATTTTCCACTACCACTCTCACCGACAACAGCCAGGGTCTCCCCGGCGTTTAAGCTGAAGCTTATTCCATTAACCGCTTGATTGGTCCCGGCTCGGGATTGAAACGCAATGCGTAGATCTTTTACTTCGAGCAACGGTTTTTCGGGCATGCAAGAAGAACTAGGTCATCCTTGAAAGAAATGAAAGAATTTTTCCTCTCGCCTGACCAATCTTAAAAAACTTGTTATTCCACGATGCTCTTGACCGGCGTAGCCCGCTTGAGCGGGCGAAGACTGTTGCGTCGGGGTCGGTGCCTGAAGTGAAAGTTTGAAATCACGGAGATCGCCAGCAAGCTGCCTCCTACAGTTGGACATACGATACGAGCTGTAGGAGTGACCTTGGTCGCGAATGGAATATCAAAGATGTCTGCAGGATCTTTGCGTGCAAACGAGCAAAGGGACATTTCACTTTTCAGCCTTCAGCCTTCGATCTACTGCACCTCATACTGCAAAATAGAATCGTAATCCCAAAGCACTATCCGAGTCGGATTAGCCTCGTACAAGGCTGCCGACAAATTATGAGGGAAAAACGTTTTCCGGACTTGAACTATGTCTTTTGCGTGAGTGCTTAAGAATTTCGATATTGAAGAGGCACAATACATGGGGGCCGTCTTGGTCTTATAGGGAGCTCGAGTCTCCCCAGCCATGGGGCTCAATAGATTGATCAGGTACTTTGATTGAGAAGGCTTAATATCGAATTCAAATATTTCGACTTTGGACGTCGGCAGATACTGACGAAAACTCAGGTAATCCGGAATCGACGGAATGGGATCCACTACCAGATCGTTACGACGTTTGGCAACAACAGGGTACTCCGGCTTACCATATGCCCCAGCCGGATCCCAGAAGACCGTTCCGTACTGAGGAGAATGAATCCTCAACACTGTGTGTACGCACATGGTCTTATCATACATTATAAACACATACATTTTGTCTGTCTCTTTATCGGCCAACGATGCCATTGGGACTGGTTGCCCTTCCCAATGAGACGGCAAATTGGGTGCAGGCTTATGCATGCAGCCAGAAAACACTCCAAGAGTGATCACCATCATGAAAGCTGAATATAGGAAACGCATTAAAAAATTAGTTTAAGGAGTGCCGTCCTTATGATCACGCCAAAGCCATCTAAGTGCATGAGGCAGATAGGGTCCAAATTCATATGCATTGTGTGCCCCTGTTCCCCAAACAGCTTTCACGTCGTATCCCTTATACTTCAGTGCCGAGACCATCTGTTGGTTGGCCAAAAACCAATCGCCGTATTCGTTGTTCAAGTCATTGGCACCATCATGAATAAAAACCCGACTAGGCTTGGGAGGATTCGCACGTATCATTGCAGGATACTCATGACCACCCAGGATGTTAGTAAATGTGCCATTGCCACTTAGCACCTTTTTGAAATAGTCCGGTCGCATCCAGGCAGCAGTAAACGAACAAATACCACCTGAACTGGTGCCACAGATGGCGCGGTATTCACTTTTGCTGGTCAGGTTGTAATTCTTGGCAACTTCAGGAATAATTTCATCGATTAGAAACCGGGAGTAACGGTCCGTCACGGCATCGTATTCACGACTTCGGTTAGCTCTATTGTAGCTAGGTTTGCCCTGGCTTTGCCCTTTGGAACCCGGATCGATCAGAATCGCAATTGTCACAGGCATCTCGCCCTTATGAATGAGGTTGTCAAATACCATCGGAATACGAAACCAATTATCTTCAGCGGCATATTTTACCCCATCCTGAAATATCATCAACGCGGCCGGTTTGGAAGCCTCGTATTGGGCTGGCACATACACAATAAAATCACGCGTCGTTCCGGGATACACGTTACTATTGTTCCAGGCATACTTGGTGACTTTGCCACGAGGAACACCCTCCTGCCGAATCGAATCTGGCCCAAGTAGATCTTCAGGTTTGGGTGCGGACCGAGCCAAGATAGCTGAACAAAAAATAATTGTAAGACAGGTCAGAAGAAATCGGTATCGCATAATCTGGGAGATGAACCTTAAGACGTTGGTGGATTTGAGCAAAACTGCAAGAGGAAGGATTCAACTTCCATGGAGAATACAAAGAGTCGCGACTGTGTTATCATCCTGGTGACTCCTAAATTCCCGGTTCGACATGGGCTCAATCTGATGTCAAATTTAAATCGAAATGAATCGCCGTCACTTTTTAAAAACTACTAGCGCCGGCTTTGCCGCCGGTTTCCTCGGACCATCCCTGGCCTTTTCGCAATCGACGAACCCTCCCCGTATCTACAAAGCCGTCAAGTGGACCATGATCAAAGGCGACTTTTCTGTTTACGATAAGTTTCAGCTATCAAAGGACGTGGGTTTTGACGGTATCTCACTTATGGCGCCCGGTATAATTGACCTGAAGGAAGTGCTTCAGGCGCAAGATAAGACCGGGCTTCCTGTCCATAACGTAAATGATGCCAACCACTGGAAAGTCCGGCTGTCCGATCCGGATTCGGCAGTAAGAAAGCAAGCCATCCAGGACATGCGGGACACCATACAATTTGCGTCCGATACCGGTGCCGACTCAATACTACTAGTGGTAGGAAAAGTTACCGACCCGGCAAACGAAAACCACGACCAAGTGTGGGAGCGATCCACCCAGGCCATTCAAAAAACTCTGCCTCTCGCAGCCCGGTTGGGTGTCCGCATCCTTCTCGAAAATGTAGGCAATGGTTTTTGTGAAACTCCGGAACTTTGGAATGAGTATATCGATCAATTTGCCAGTCCCTGGGTGGGCGCCTTTTTTGATATTGGAAATCACCACAGTAGAGGTGGAGCGGATGTATGGCTAAGAAAGCTTGGTACGCGTATCGTGAAACTCGATGTCAAAGGCCACCACTCGGACCGCAAGAAAAATTGTGACCTTTTCGATGGTGATATTGACTGGGCTAAAATCAGACAAGAAATTGAGCGGATCAACTTCACCGGCTGGGCCACCGCCGAAGTTTCCGGAGGAGACGGCAGACGTTTGCGCCAAGTGGTTGAAAGAATGGATAGAGCTTTGGGAATTTAATGTTACTTTTCGAGGATAGACCCACAATTCAAAAAAGGTCATCTTCCCAATCCCTGTTCTTTGAAAAAAACTAGCGCATCCTCAATATCTCCGCAGCTTCTGTATCTCCAGTCTCTGCGGCATAGCTCCGTAAAATTCCCCGATGCTCTAACAACACGCTTTTAAAGGAGGGATCACGGGCCAGATTTTGCATTTCATGTGGGTCGGTTTTCATATCCACCAATGATTCACGATGGCTGCCTAAATCATAAACCGCGTATTTATAATCCTCGGTCCGAACCATTCGTCCCCGGCATATTGGCACCTCTGTTTCTCCTGGAGGTACGCCGCCTTGTACCATGTGGTTCGATAGAACAATATAGTCACGCCAATCCGCTAGTGTTGGATTTTCACAAACCGGTTTCAAGGAGCGACCTTTGAAATGCTCGGGGATTTGAAGACCCGCAAAATCCAACAAAGTGGGAAAGGTATCGATACCCACGTTTACTAGTTTGCGGGTAGTTCCTGGCGAAACAGTTCCCGGGAATGAGAGAATAAACGGAATCCGGGCAGACTCATCGTAAAAAACGGTTTTCTGTGCAAATGAATGCGCCCCCGTGCAGTCACCGTGGTCGGCCGTAAAGATGACCAATGTGTTATCCGCCAATCCGGCCTTCTTCAAGGCCGTGAGCACTTTGCCAATCTCCCGGTCAGACCGTTCAATCAGCTGGTAATATCCCCAGCGCATCTGGCGCCATTTCTCAGGAACGAAATCCGCAATCGGTGTTATGGAACTGACTTCATAACTACTGCGCATCAACGCCATGCTGTCAGTTTCATCTCTCGGTGGCGACAGGTTGATCGGAGCAGGTGGACAATCCGCCGGATCAGGAAATTCACCGATCGGGCCACCGGGAATCTTTTGGCCGCGCACCATTTGACAAATGTCATGCGGACCGGTGAAGGAGGTAACCAACAAAAAGGGTTTATCGCGTTTCTGATTCAGAAATTCGATGGCCGGTTCAGGGATTTCGTGATCGGCGCCATTCCCTTTCAACACGCCCATCTGATCAAAACCATGCCGTGCGTTGTCACTCGTTTTGATGTTCAAATGCCATTTGCCAAAATAGCCGGTATCATAGCCTTCATCTTTAAAATGCTTGCCGAGACAAACCATGTGCGCCGGCAGCGGCTCCTTCGAGTTGTATTGTAGACCCGTTTCAAACGGATAATAACCGCTGAAGATTGAGTTTCGGGCAGGAACGCAAATCGGGTTCGGCGCATACGCGCGATCAAAACGAATACCGCTATCCGCCAGTGCATCCAAATGCGGAGTTTTAACATATTCATCTCCCATTACACCGCTCATCGCATCCGCGAAATGCTGATCGGTCATGATAAACAAAATGTTAGGGCGTTCGGCCGCAGAAATCGAAAAAGCAGAAAGAAATAAACTGCTGAAGATCAGGGTTAGTAAAGATTTCATAATCACAAGCATTCCATAAGTTTAGACTCCTCACCAATCAAGTAAGGTGCAACATCTTCACCTTGCCTGACTATACATACTTCAATACTAGGTCAGCACTATCGATGGCAATCGGTTAAGGCCAAAAATTTTAAATCAAAACGCTGTGGCCGAGACCACAGGGTATGAGAGGCTCAAACATCACTCCACCGGTTCGCTCTCAGCCATGCCTTACGGTATTTCACCAGAAATATCGGATGATAGTGTATTTGATAGGCACAATGATTACCTTTCATTACAGCCACTCCCAGGTTCATCGATAACCTGCCGTTTTCAAACTTTCCCTTCAGTCACCAACCCCGCGGCAAAGACCACGGGTAATTACAAGTTAAAAGCTTAAACAAAAGAAAAACC
>JAPUIL010000183.1 GCA_027297085.1 Verrucomicrobiota bacterium
GGAAGGATGTCCGATCCAAAAATAGCTTCGAAATCAGCAGCGAGCGGGTGGTTGAGAGCAAACGCGGTCTGAAATCGGCCTACAAGGATCGTGTCTGTAGTTCCATCATGGAACGCGAGAAAATGAGTTTTCCGGTTCCATTCGTCCATTGGTTCCAGACCATCCTGGCCGAACCTTACCGTGCCCACCTGAGCGAACCAACAGGTATGATGGCTTTGCTACCGGAACAAACCCGGCTCGCTTTACAATCCAGCAAGGAACCCGATCCAATGGTAGCGTGGCCGCTCATGAATCTCGCAATCTGGCAGCGCCACTTTGGTGTGCGCCTTTGAGTTGAACGATTATTCTGAATCGGTCTGGTCGAAGGTTGCAGTTTAAAACTTTTTACTGGAGAGTCCGAAATTTAGTTATCACTTTATTGCCGGATAATTATGCGTTTTGAAAAGATTTTAGTTTTGGATGATGAGTTGATCATTCGAAAGACACTGCAGGAATTTTTAAGTCGTAAGCGCTACAAAGTAAGGCCAGTTGCTACGGTTCAAGAAGCGATGGATCAATTGCAGGGAGATCACGACTACGACCTCATGTTCCTCGATGTAAACCTGCCGGACGGGGAGGGGACGGACGTTCTCGAGGCTATGCAAGGAGTGGAGAATGCGCCACTTGCCATTATGATCACCGGGCAAGGTACGATCCAGTCCGCGGTGAGGTGTATGAAGTTGGGCGCCTTCGATTATTTACTTAAACCCTTTTCAAACGACGAAATTAATATCGTCTTGCAGAAAGCAGCCAAGTTCCACCGGCTCGTAACGGTTAATCAGGAACTGACGAGTGAGACAAGTTCCTGGGGCAACCGTACTATCATTGGGAGCTCCCCTCCGATGAAGGCTTTGCACGATCTGACCCGAAGTGTGGCCAGAACTGATGCAACCGTGTTAATTGGTGGTGAGACGGGAACTGGTAAGGAGTTGATTTCTCACGCTATCCACAGTGAAAGTCTGCGACGGAATAAACCTTTTATCAAGGTCAACTGCGCCGCGATTTCTGAAACTTTGATTGAGAGTGAATTTTTTGGCCACGAAAAGGGAGCATTCACAGGAGCCGTGCAAAGTCGCATCGGGCGATTCGAGTTGGCGGATGGAGGGACTCTGTTGCTCGATGAAGTGAGTGAAATTTCCCTGCCGCTTCAGGCTAAACTGCTACGCGTGCTTCAGGAGCGTGAACTTGAACGAGTAGGGGGTACAAAAACGATCAAGGTCGATGTTCGTATCATCGCTACTACCAACCGTGATTTGCTTCAGTCGGTTAAGGACGGTGAATTCCGCGAAGACCTTTATTACCGGCTCAACGTTTTCCCGCTTCATGCTCCTGCGCTAAGAGATCGCAAGGAAGATATACCGTTAATTGCGGCGAGCTTCCTGCAGGAATATTCCCGCAAGCACGGCCGGAAATTGGAAAGCTTCAGCCCCGAAGCCATGGAATTACTCATGCGGCACACATGGCCTGGAAATGTTCGCGAGCTGCAGAACATCATTGAGCGGGCGGTCATCCTCAGTGTTTCTGGAAATACGATTGTGCCTGCGTCTTTGCCGCTTGAATTCCAACAACTCGTCCAAGACAGCGAGGGCACTGGTATTCAACAGTCCACTACACCCGAAACCGTTAAACAGCCTGTGGCTGCGGCATCGAACACTAGTGCGAAAGCAGAAGCCAACATTGCCGGGGTAGCCAAACCAGCCAGCGGCGAAGCATCCGGCTTGGTTTTGGCCGGTGAGGACTTTTCATTAGCCGCGGTTGAGCGCCAACTCATTTTAAAATGCCTGCAGGAATGCAAAGGCAACCGCACCCACGCATCAGAGATGATGCAGGTGAGCATCCGGACATTGCGCAACAAACTTAGTCAGTATAAGGACGAAGGCCGCGCGGAGTTTGCTGAGTTCTTTTGAGTATTTCTTGTTGACAGCCGATTCCAGGCCGCGTGAATAAATAAACGCTCGCTACCTTTGTTCCAATGCTTGGGAGCAGGATAGTCCCACACTTGAGACGTGTTGGTGTGGTAGAAAGCGAGGCTTTAAGATGCTTGAATCTTTGAAGTAAATGGAGGTGCAGTTCTTGTAGAGATACGAAGGAATGAGTCCCCAAAAATCAATGCGAAAAAAACCCTCTTTTTTGAGGCGTTCCTGGGCGGCTTTATGAGCTATGACATCTGCATTATCAAACACAATAATTCCGTTATTTTCTAGGTGAGGTAAGCCAGCGTTTGCGCATTCGTTCCTATGAGATCCATCAATAACGATGACGTCATATTTGTCATCTAAGGACGATACGCCGGAAATGTAGTCCTCTTTTTCTTCGAATAGATGGATACTGGCATTCTCCGGAAGTTGCTCGCGGATTTCTTCGTACCAGGTCTTGTTGTTTTCAATGGCAACAATATTTCTAACGCGGCTTGCCCACCACAAAGTTGAGTTGCCACTTCCATATTCCAGTACGTTCCAATCTGCCTGAATAATGCCATCCAAGAAATCAATTGCTGGGTAGGTAAACCATGGAACCGGCTTTTCCTGACTATTTACGGGACGGGATTTGACAATGGATTTAAGCCAGCCTGAGGAAACAAAGAAATTGGTGCCATTTGGAAGCAACTGGGTGATGGATTTCCAATGTGCGCTCAAGATCAGTTTGTGGGCGAAATTGATATGATGCGGTGCAATGGCAACTCCTGCTTCGGTAGCTTCCTGTAGTTTTTTCACAGCATTCAAGGTGTCGCCATTATTTAAAAGGGAATCAATTTCTGCGAGGACTTTAGGTTCGTTGCTTTGCTCTGAATTCATTGGATAACTGAGGTGTAGTTGCTAACTAAATACTATTCTGATGGACCGATTAGGTAGTTACTGTGTTGGGAGCGGTCATATTGGCGATAATTTTTCATCCGACTTTTTGCAATAAGTCTTCGAACGGTGTTTTCAGTAAGTGGAGAACCTCACTCCTCACTTTTGGCTGATGATCTTCTAAATAGCCGGACGCTGCTTCGAGGGCCTGAATTACTACCTCATCAACATCAAATTTTTTAAAATCGATTGATTTCTGCAGAAGGGTGTCCAAGGGATTTACGGCTACCATTTCACTGAAGATAAATATCGTGTTCTCTGAGTTCAATCCGCAATTTTATAGTTCTTACAACTCAAAACAAACATCCTGCGTCAACCAATCGGAATTGTCATTCATGCTAATCTAGCAGAATATTATGCGCGAAAATAATTCGGGAAAAATAGTCGAATTCGGACCCGTTCCTTGGTCCAGGCCGGAAATACTGGAATGTTTAGAGGAATTTTCCCGTCTCTATGAAGAACGCCCCATTCGGGATAACCGTGGAGGAATGAAAGCTCCTCATATGTTTGCGGTCTGGTTCATGGTGAGGCAGCTGTCGCCGGACATAATTGTTGAAAGCGGGGTATGGAAAGGACAGAGCACTTGGTTGCTTGAAAAAGCCTGTCCTAAAGCTGAGCTATTTTCCATTGATTTGAATCTAAAAACGAGAGAATATGTCTCAAACCGAGCCATTTATTCGGACAAAGATTTTTCGGAACAAGATTGGTCGGACCTGCCGGATCAGTCGCTTGTTTTTTTCGATGATCATCAGAACGCTTACCGACGATTGCAACAATGCTCATGGTTTGGGTTTCGGCACATTATTTTTGAAGATAATTACCCTATCACCAAAGGTGATTGTTACAGCTTGAAGAAGGTGTTTTCAGAAGTGGGCTTTGATCCCTTTGGTTCCAATAAAGAGCCAAAGGATGATGGCTATTTATTTAAAGGCAGGCGGCGTTCAGATGGATCGATTGAAGTAACTCCGTTGACGCTGACCCCCCAGTACGAGTCCAAGATAATTGCCCCTAATGTTTGCGATGCCAAGATGCTGCGAAAGCGGCTTGAGGTTTACCATGAGTTCCCTCCAGTGTTCAAGTGTGACAAAACCCGATGGGAAGATGATTGGAGTGACGCATTATATCCTACTCCAAAACCCTTGATTGAACGATCGACCTTGGCCACGCATGATATTTTTTTAGAGGAAGCAATTTATTACACTTGGATTTGCTACGTACGTTTGAAATCAATCGGTTAATAACAGGGCGATTGCTGTCAAAATCAGCCGTAAAGTGGAGAAATTGGATTGTTTATGTCACGCGCTTGATTCCAAGAATCCGACCCTTGGGCTTTGTTTTTGAAGGCCCGAAAAAGATGTTAAGTTGAGGCCTTTGAATAATAATAAAAACGACTCCTATTATTGAGGAAAGGGGCGAGACTCCATAAGTTTACATTAAAATTGTTGGCTCTAACTTTTATTCAATTCGAAGAGTCCCTGTAGCGACTCTTTTTCTTGGTAGCCAGCAGCCAGCAGTGTTTCGGTAATTGGTTTATTGTCAGGATTGTAGTCCCAAACACAAACTCTCACGTGTGTCTTACCCAGCTTCGGGCCAAGGGTCTCCAAATCCTTAGTGGTTGTTATAAGCAAGTCGCTTGATTCTGTGGCAAGTCGCTCTTCATCGACACGGGACAGATTCTTAACCTGCATTTTGTCCATGAACGGACGCACTTTTGTGTCATATGTCTTTGGATCCACGGCGATGATCTGCTTGAGTCGTACCAGGTCAGCTAAGTCGGCGGCAATAAATGGAGTCGCCTCGCCAGCGAGCATGATGCGGGGCGTTTCTTTTGTTCGATGAATCTCTTGAGCCACCTCGTAAATCTGAACACGTCTCATGGTGGCGTTCTTGTTTTGGGGAGTGGAGGCTTGTATTTTGCAACGAGGTTCGTCCTTCAATCGGAATGCATCGTGATGGGTTTCTCCGTCGTTCAAAAGAGCATAGAAGGCGTCTCTACGTGCACTAAAACTGAAGTGGCGATTTGTGATTGATTGGCCTTTTTCAGCGATGCGCACCGCCTCTTCAGGATGCTTTCCGTAGAATGCCAATTTTTCAATCAGGTCCTTCACATTCGCATAGGTGACGATTGAGTCCCCGTTCTGGTAAAAGAGCTGCAAGCCGGAGAACTCTGAAAGCTCATCGTTGAACAAGAGCGCACCGTTCTGGGTGCTTTCAAAAACGCGCATATTTAGCTCTCCGTTGAGGGAAATATTAAGCGAATATCGACTTTGAGAAACCAGCTCCAACGAATCGCGTCTGGGCAGCTTGCCTCCTACGATCTTAATGTTTTCCTCGGCCAGCGCCTTGATGATATGCAATCGGCGTGGATGGTATTTACCAAGCTGTCCGAAGAAACAAAGGTCATGCAGTTTTACTTTAGATTGTGCAATGGTAGGCACGGCAAAAGTGAGTCCTGGCATCCAGTAAACATTGCTGAAGCCCAGCTCTGTAAAAAAGTGGGCGTTGTGGCGATTCCATAGAAAAATGGCATCGAAGTTCTCCGCGTAAACGTATTCGACCATTCTCTGGAGTGGTTTTTCACCAAAGTGAGTGGCTCCACCAATGAGCAATACCTTGACACAGTTGATTGGCAGATTGATTGGAGCGCATTGTGCCCCGCCATCCGTATGCACAAGTATGGTATCCGGGTAATCTTGGGGGCGAACTTTTGCGAACACCTGTTGGCAATCAAATGTGCCACCCGGCGTGTTCATATATTTATACTTCCCGTTGTTTCGCAGGTTACTGTGAAACGACCCGCAAACCGTTTCCGTGTTATCGATAAACACGCGCGGCAGAAGTGGTGGCAGACCGTGTGTGAAAATGAAAATGTTCATTTAAGGATACTAAAATCAGGATGGTCTCCCGAGTATTTGAGAATGCTTTGTTCCAGGCCCTGATCTTCATTCCAGGATTTCAAATCCAACGGAGGTTCGGAACGGTCATGCCATACTTTGATCGGTCCAAAAAACGTCCTTTGCCATTGGGGCCGCAGATTCCAATTGAGGGGAAGCACAAAAGGATTAAATCCCGTGTCAACGACAGCCTGGCTAAACCCCGCTTGATCGTTGTTGGGCATTTCTAAAATCCTTTCGTTTCTGAAGAAAACCATTGCGGAATTTATAGAGTGAGCAATTTCCTCCCAGCGCTTAAATACCGCTTCGGCCTTTTGAGTGAAAAATAAAACCCCCGTGTTGTATTCGATTTGATCTCCTGCGATATCGGTGTAACGGCGCGCCCAGGGACATTCGTTGATGCAACAGGCCAGTCCATGTTGTTCCGCCTTCTCAAACCCAAAGTCCAAGCGGTCCATTACCATGGTGTCCGTATCCAAAAACAAGGTCGTCTTGAACGGGCTCAGCTCGAGCATCCGTGCTTTGTTAAGGAGGGTGGAATTGTTCTCCAGTTTTATTTTTTCAAAGGGGAGCTCGGAGTGAAAGCGTTGGAGTGAATTTACCGATCGATCCAGTTCGCCTTCGACTGTGTCTCCCCAATAAACGTAAATAACTCCTCTGGCTTTTTTTTGGCTTGGTTGCTTCATGGATGCTGGTTAATCTGATTACTTGGTTGATCCCAGAGGATCAGCTTTGGGAATTGGATTGGAGGTTGGTGGTCTACGGGACTGGTAGCAAGTTATATGGTTTTATCAGAGATTTATTTTGTGCGCGTTGGTTTACGCATTATTTTAATTTGAATTAAGCGCTAGATGTGCTAATTGCTGGCTTTGTGATACTGCCTGCCAATTATGTCCTCTCTGGATCAGTCTTCAGCTGAATTCGTTTCCTCGGTTCGTCAGCTTATCGAGTCCCGTGATCTGACTGGAGCTGAGCACTCCCTTCGGGATCGTATATTCAACGATCCGCTAGATACCGCTTCCTTCGCGCTGTTGGCAGAGGTGCGTACGCTTGCCGGTCAGGTAGATGCCGCTCGGGTGGCGGAACGGCGCTTTCGTCAACTTCAACAAATAGCGGCCAATTCCAAGCCTGCGCATGCGGTGGAGTACTACGAAGCCATGTGCGCGTTCTCGGAAAATCCTGCCGATTCCATTGAGCTGAATGGCTTTTGTTTTGCCGGGCTCAGGCGCCATGAGAGCGAGGGTCAGCTGTGTGCCGTGGGGTGCAGTCTCAACGGGCGCGCCTTTTTAAAGATCGAGCTACAGCCTCCATCCGAGACTTATGGAGGACTCGCGAAAGAGCTGAAATTTCTTCAACTTCTTTCCGATTCCGGGTGCAACAGTAGTGCGCAAGTTTTGAGAACGGGAACTGTAAATGCATCTGAAATTGACCACTTAACCAAACATGAGGAATGGAAGAAAAAACTTGGCCCCATCATGGATGGGCAGGATTTCCCTTATGTGGTTATGGCGTATGTTCGGGCGGATCAAGGAGGATTTGGTGTGGCCGATGTCGGTCTAGCTCTTTTGGAGCAACAGGCGCTTGGTGTGTATCAAAATTGTGTAGCACTTCCACGGATACGTTTCGATTCGATCCATGGTATTTGTCGATTTACAGATTACCGCTCGGCAATTCAGTTGGAAGATTCGGTTCGCAGTCTGCCGCCACGAGCTTATCTTGATTGGTGCAGCCAGCGCGAAGTCGATCGCCGCTCAACGGGAGGGCCGCCTTCGTTTCTCGATGGGCGGTCGGACGAGATTGCGCGACTATTCGAGCAGGAGGACTTGTTGCTTGTGCGCACTCAGATGTTTGGTCGTCAGCTCATTGCCGATGTACCGGTTCCGAGTGTTCAAGATGTAGCGGTAATGAATTTAAAAATGTCGGGATCGGTTCGTGTCAAAGATCGTTATGCACTGTTGGATAAGCTCTCTTTTGAGGCGGGAGAACGAGTACTTGATCTTGGTTGTGGCGCTGGGGCAATCAGCCGGTATATAGCTGGACGGGGTTGCGTGGTAATGGGAGTTGATTGCGATACCCGGTTACTCATACAGGCAAGTTTGCTGGCAAATATCGAGTGCGCGCCTATTGAATATGTTGATTGCGATTTAGAATATGACTTCCCGGATGCTCCCTTTGATACCGTTCTATTGCTAGCTGTTTTATCACACCTGTCAAACCGTGCGGAATGTGCTAGACGAATCACGGCCTCCGGGTGCAAACGCATCGTTATCGAGTGTGCAAACAAGGAGTCCGGTTATCGCTGGCAAGGCAGCCGTTACCATCCGGTGGATGGCGTGTGGAACTTTGAAAATACGGATGCCTTGCAGGCCTATATGAAGGAGCTGTTTCCCGATTTCAAAACTGTCAGCGAATTGGGCATAACCGCTTCGAATCGTTGCATCTATCTACTGGAAAAGGAGGGCGTGGATTTGTGATAACCGATGCGAAGTGGAAAGATCAGGCCACGGCATGCCGGATCGTTCTGGATCTGGTTCAGCAATCGGATTGGGATGCAGTGGATGCACTAACGGAAAAAGCCTACTCCACCTATCCAGACTCGTTGGCGTTGGCCGGAACGCGCATGAATGCCCTTTACCAGTTGGACCGCGCAGAGGAAGCAGTGGAAATTGGTGTTGAGTTTGTGGGTCGATTTCCGGACTCGGATAAGATCATACGGAACATACAGACGATGTTGCCGAAACTGCCCATGGTGAATAAGGCTTGGTTATCTATTTTAGCACGGTTAACCTCCGAGGCTGGGCAAGTGTTGTATGTGCGAGCACTTGTATTGGCTCGCCGAGGCATCGATGCAGAAGCCGCATACTCCGAATTAAATACCAATTTCCCGGAGCAAAAAACGTTTTCGCGACTCGCTTTTGCGACCCTTCTTTTGGAAGAGGATTTGTTTGAAATTGCGGAAAAAGTTTTGCTTATCATTGCCGGCAACGATTTCCCCGGTAGCTCACTGGTTCGAACGTGGGTTGATGTTTTGTTAAGGTTGGCCTCCAAGAACCAGCCCGAACGATTTGGCGAAGCCAGACAGTTAGCTGAGGCTTTGCTGGCACGCGAACCCGATTCGACTAACTCCTGGTATGCCATGGGCCGGGTCTGGACTGATGCTTCGCGGATAGATAGGTCGCTTCCATTCCTCAGGAGATTCCTGGAACAATTCCCAAAGCATTCCATGCGTCCCGGCGTAACCTTCACCAACATCTACGACGAGACTGCGACGCCACAATTCCTTTTCGATCTGCATACCTCATTAGGGAAAACGATCTCCGAGGGCCTGCCCAAAGACTTGCCAGAACCTGAGGTCGACTTCGATTGGGGCAGAACATTGCGGGTGGGATTTGTATCACCGGATTTTGGGCTGCATCCGGTTGGCTACTTTGGAATCAATACGATCCCGGTTCTGGATGCAGATCAGATCGAAGTTTTTTTATACTCGCAGCGCGATCCCGCGACCCAAAACGACGCACTTTCTCAGGAATTTAGAAACGCTGTGGCAGACAACCATTGGCGATGGATTCATAGACTCAGCGACCGGCAATTATTCGACCGAGTACGAGAGGACAAAATCGATATACTTGTAGACTTAGCCGGATATACGACTGGTAATCGCATCCAAATATTCGGAATGCGCGCGGCGCCAGTTCAGGTAAGCTGGTTGGGCTATCCCCATTCGACGGGTATGCCGAATATGGACTACCGCATTTCTGATGAAATTGTGGATCCGGAGGGTGTGTCCGAACAGTTGAGCACTGAAACGATAGTCCGGCTTCCGAATGGGGTTCACGCAATTCGAATGCCCGATGGTCTTCCTGAGCCAAGCCCACCTCCTTGCCTGAAAAACGGCTACCTCACATTTGGATCCTTCAACAACGTCAATAAAATGGGTCATCACACCATTGAAATGTGGGCAGCCCTGCTCGCGGAAATTCCTGATGCCCGCTTGTTGCTGAAGCATAGAACCATGAACGTGTTCGAAAATCGGGAAGGAATACGTTCGCTATTTGCTTTTTTCGGGGTCGATCCCAATCGGTTGAAGTTCTTAGGCACGACAACGGGGCGCGCGGCGCATTTTGGCATGTATGAGCAAATGGACATAGCGTTGGATCCTCTAGGCTATAACGGAACAACCACTACCTGTGAGGCTCTTTACATGGGGGTGCCGGTGCTCACACTTCCCGGCTGCAAA
>JAPUIL010000184.1 GCA_027297085.1 Verrucomicrobiota bacterium
CTGAACAAAAAATTTAGGGGTATCTAGTATCACGTGATACTTAGATCAATTGCCGGTTAGTTAGGGGACTAACCGGCATTTTTTTGCCTAAATACCTCGATTCTGCTCTATCACGGCCAAGTAGTTGAAGTTATGGCTGTCTTGAAAAAAGACTAAGCAGGTGGCTGATGATTGTATGAGGTTTTGAGTGCGACCGTTAATGCGCAAGAATCAATTGTTTAAAGCACTTTTCGCTCATGTGGTATGGGTTATCGACCTTTTAACCGGTTTAGATCTCGAGAGAGTTTTTTGATTACTGATAGGTATTCCGGCCGGCTGGCCAGGTTGATGTTTTCGTAAGGGTCATCGTTATGATCGTAGAGCATCCGTGAAATGGTCTCACCACTGCCAGCTGCCTCGACAGATGTGTATTCGGTGTATCGCCACTGATCAGTACGGATGGTGTCTCCATTGCGGAAGCGGCCGATCGCATATCCTTTTCCTTTGAGAGAAGGATCGTTTATCACTGGGACCAAACTTTGCCCTTCGAGATGTGCAGGTTTTTCAAGACCGGTTAGATCGCACAGCGTAGGATAGATATCGATAAATTCAGCCAAGGCTGACGTTTCGTTTCCTTTTTGGGAGGCGGCTTGTTGAGGAGTGCGGACGATGAGCGGAGCGTGCATGGCGTTTTCGAAAGTGCAGTGTTTGCACCAGAGCGTGTGCTCACCGAGATTCCAACCATGGTCGCCCCATAGGACTACGATGGTGTTATCCCTGAGTCCTAATCGGTCCAATTCGTTGAGGACGCGGCCGACCTGGGCATCCGTAAAGGATACACACGCGTAGTAACCACGGATCATGGTCCTAGCCATCTCATCGCTTACAGG
Source organism: Verrucomicrobiota bacterium (assembly GCA_027297085.1). GTDB lineage: Bacteria > Verrucomicrobiota > Verrucomicrobiia > Opitutales > UBA2995 > UBA2995. The sequence continues at coordinate 870 of JAPUIL010000184.1, forward strand.
TCCTCTTTTAGGGACGGCTGTGTAGGACCGCAATTCACCAAAGTTGTGAATGGCTTCTTCCGGTGCGTCTTTTGGCGGGTAATAATTATCCGGTAGATCGATGTGAGTGTCTTTATAAAGATCCCAATACTTTTTAGGCGCATTAAAAGGCAAGTGGGGTTTGAAAAATCCGACTGCCAGGAAAAAGGGTTGTTTCTGATCTGCCAGTAGTTGGAGCTGTTTAACGGCTTCCGCAGCCACCAGGCCGTCTCCGAGAGAGTCATCCGGGGTATCATAGGATGCGAATGGAAGGCGGTGATTTCTGGATTGGGCATGTAGCTCTTTCAGATTGTGTGGTATTGGCCAGCCAATGATCGGTTCGGATTCGGTTTTAAAACTTCTATCAGGCCTCCAGGCGGGTTTACTCCAGCCATTAGACGTGTCCGGTGGGAAGTGAAGGATTTTTCCAAGACTCAGCGTCCGATAACCGTTGTTTTTAAAATGTTCATGTAAAGCGATTATATCGGGAGAATCTTCGTCAATACGTGCAGTGAAGCGAACAAATCGCTCCGGAGTGGGTCGAATACCACTCATAAGGCTGGCACGGGATGCACCGCAGGTGGGGACCATGCAATAGGCGCGATCGAAGCGTGTACCCGTTGCTGCAAGCCGATCAATATTGGGTGAAATAATCTGCTTCTGGCCATAACACCCTAACTGAGTTCGAAGGTCATCGACTGCGAAAAAGAGCACGTTCGGCCGGTCAGTTTGGGCAGATCCGATGAGCGTAATTAGAAGGAAGAGGATGAGTACTTTGAGTAGTTTCATAATGAAATCGATTATAGCCGAATAAAGATCTTCTTCTTATTGAGGTTCCGTATGGGAATATAGATGATCAGCAAGTAGAGGAAGGCATAGAGCAAAGATAATAACTTCGCTGCAACCCCTAGATCAAGCATAGTTCGCAAAACAAACGGTCTTAAGGAACCATTCCAAACAGGCTTTGGTAACAAATACTTCAAACGGAATGGTTCTTTCCGGCATTATATTGTTGCCAGTTACTCGTCTCAAATTGTCATCTTATTATTGGGCTTAACGTTCGGACTGATGGCCGAATAGGCTCCTCTTCCAACACCAATAACATACAGAAATCGCGAGGTCACTATGTCAGTTAAAGAAAATCAAGAAACCACTACACATCAACCCATACCTCAGGAAGCCTTTGATTGGTATGACGAATACGCCCATGGTTTGATCGACAGACGGACGTTTCTGGCACGTTTGTCTACGATAACGACTGCCAGTTTGACCATGGGCATGCTTCTACCGGCATTACTGCCAAATTATTCCCTAGCCGAACAAGTCTCTTTTAATGATTCGGATATAAGAGCCCAATATACCACTTTTCCCTCTCCAAAAGGCCACGATGAGGGCAGAGGCTATTTGGTCACTCCAACTTCTTTAGAGGGTAAGGCTCCGGCGGTTTTGGTGGTACATGAAAATCGAGGCCTAAATCCCTACATCAAGGACGTAGCTCGACGATTAGCGAAGGCAGGATTTGTCGCATTTGCACCGGACGCTCTTCACCCACTCGGTGGCTATCCTGGCAATGATGATGAAGGCCGGAAAATGCAGAGTTCAATAGATAAAGGAAAAATGGAACAAGACTTCATTGCGGCGGCAACATTCTTAAAATCACATGAATTGAGTAACGGTAAATTAGGCGCCGTTGGATTCTGTTTCGGTGGCTATATCGTTAATATGTTGGCCGCAACCATATCCAATAGTTTAAATGCAGGAGTACCTTTTTATGGTACGCCTGCTGCCAAAGAAATTCGTAAAAACATCAAAGCCCCCTTACTTATTCAACTTGCCGAGTTGGATAGAAGAGTGAACGGCACTTGGCCAGAATACGAAGCCGATTTGAAAGCCTTTAAGATTGAATACACCATGCATATGTATCCGAAGGCAAATCATGGTTTTCACAACGATTCAACAGGACGATATGACCAGGAAAACGCTAATCTGGCTTGGAAACGTACTTTAGCGTTTTTCACTAAGCATCTTGCTTAGTGTATTTGATGTGTATGGACAAGTAGACAACTGATTCTCTTAAACAGAGAATAATCTTTTGTGAATCAACCGGGCTGGTTGATATACCAAACAGCATTGTTGCTGTCGCGACCCGCCAGAAGTAGATCGAGCCGGCCGTCTTTGTTCAGATCAACTGCTTTTAAGTCATAGGCCTCTTGGCCGTTGCCGATGTCAATATCGTGGGCCTTGAAAATACCGGTCCCGTTGTTTTCATACCAGCGGACTATTTTCTGACTGAACGAGGCGGTTGCAGCATCTACATCACCGTCTCCATCAAAATCGCCAACAGCCAAGGCGTGGCAGTCAGGGAGTGATTCATCAATTACGTTATCTTTCCAGTAAGGCCCTCGGTACCAATAGACGCCGGTGCCGTGTCCATTACTGGCGATAATGTCTACCCGATTGTCTCCATCTACGTCAGCTGCGCGTGCATTGGTTACTCCTTGGATTTCAGCAATGTCAATTTGCTTCCATCGACCATGCAGACTCGGTGGGTTCCGATACCAGGACAACATGTTTCCACCCGAATGTCCTACCACCAAGTCCAGCTTTCCATCTCCGTTAATATCCGCCACGTCCATGTAGTGAGGTCGAACAGGAGCCGTTTTCTGGGCAATCATATGGCGTATAAATTTACCTTCAAAATTATCATACCAGGCCACGCTGTCCTTGAAATCGCCTTTAATGCTATTGCCAACCACGTCCATATTTCCGTCGGCATTGATGTCCGCCACGGCGAGTCCATGGCAACCATGCAGATCTTTGTCAATAATGTGGATCTTCGGTTTTTTTTCAATTTTCCCGGTATTTTCTATCCAGGCTACCGAGAAGTCGGGCACGCGTTTTGGTTTTTTGACTTTTTCCCGCCTGGCCCTCTTCTCGCGGTATTCGATCCAGGGAGATGTCTCACGCGCTACAATAAAATCCAGGTCTCCATCCTTGTCCATATCACCGCAAGTGCCGTACAGCAGTTTGCCGTCAACCACGTTCCAGATTGGTTGCGCCTGCCTGTTTTTCATGGGATTTAGCACGGTAAATACTTGCATGAGGCCGGTTGCCACAATGTCCAGGTTACCGTCTCCATCCAGGTCGGCGGCATCAATTCCCCGGGTTTGCTCACCTAAATCAGCTGAATATTTTTCCCAGGATATGTTTGCGTTTAGGAAGGATACAGAAAGGAAGAAGAATAAAAAGGATGGTGATAATTTCATAATCGGAAAGTAACAATTCTATGGGAATCATATTCTTGGCAAGTGATTTAACAAGCGCTAGAAAAAATTGCAGAGAATTGAAAATTAAGTTTACCGGCTTTGACACAATTAGGTTGTGGTCCAGCGAGGAATTTGAGGAAAGGACTGAAAGTGCTGATCGAAGGTGAGTAGGGTAGCATCGTTTTGAAGAGTTATCGAAACTATCCAAAGGTCGTTGATTGGAACGGGTGTGCCTTTTCGCCTCAGGTATCGAAATAATTGCGCGTAGACGAACGAGGTACTTTCATCAGGGCTGGCGATTGACGCTCTTGGAGAAATTAAGAAGCGCTGTAAGATGACTTCGTTTTCCTCTCCTTTTCTGCCAACTGCGAATCCGGCTCGTAGCTCGGCGATGACCATAAGTGGAAGGAGAATTTCGTCTGCTTTTTGAATGGCATCGACCGCGATCGAGTTGTTTTTGCAAAATGCTATGTAGGCGAATGTCACTCACTTAAGGCCGTTATAAGCGAATCTACGGTCCATTTCCTTTCGAGGGGGTCAAACCTTAAATCCCGCATTGGCATGCACGATTGCAAGGAATGACCCCGAAGCCCCTGTCACCCAAGGGCTCAGTACGATTTTTGAAACAGTTGGGTTTACTTTCTTGCGGCTTTGTCCCCAGAAATAAATCCAGCAACGGAAATCATTACGTTGATCCGGTAATAGCTTCGGCAAATCCCGGTCAGAAACAAATGGAGGTTTCTGAATACTTGTTGAAGAGCATATGGCCGTCATGGAGGGGATCTCCAATTTAAGGGAAAGCAGAAAGAGGCGACTTCTGGTAATTGGAGTGCTCGACATCCATAGCTGGCATTTTATATTGGGGCTGCACCTGGAGGCGCATTACGCTCGGGCTGCATGTACGCTAGGCTCAACCAAGGCCTAACTTTGTCACTGTTTGTATCCGGTCGTTGGCCATGACGGAACTCGTAGACCCCCGTAAATTGACCAGCCGATTTTGGTGTCTTCGGTTAACGGCAGGAGCGTGAGACTCCAGACAAGAGAGGCTGGGTCCGTCTTGGCGTATTCGCGAATTTGTGTCCAGCCAGGATGTTTCAGACGGTCCTTCCATTCAAGTTTTTCGATTCCTTCGTTTACGAAGAGAAAACCATAGCCAACCAGAACATTATCGTTCTTCAGAGGCTGTACACTACCCATGGCCCAGCTGTGCAATGGCTCTTCGTCTGGGAAGCGTGATTGCCAGATTTTGTGCATTTCCTTTTTCTCCTCGTCGAATGCATATTCTTCGGCCCTGCTGCGAATAGCTCTTGGTTGCAGGTGCTCACCAAATGGGCGGGAGCCAAAATTGTCGTTATTGAAAATCAAGAGAGTGCCTTTGTCAGTGATCCAGGGCGCATGGGGCATCCAGAACCAATCCCCTTTTGTGAGTTTGAAGGCCTTTTCTTTTAGCTCCTCACCCAGTTCCTCCGGCTCGCTCATTGCCAACCACTGAATCTCTTGTGAGTTCACCTCGACTTTGGCGATTCCTGACATCAGGCGAAAATTAACCAGGAAGGATTTTCCATCATCTACGATTCGTACCGCGTTGGCATGACTCCAATCGATAGTATCTGCAAATCCTCGACGGATCCAGTAACCCTCAAACGTCATGTAGCCTATCTTGTAGGGATCCAAGTGATCGAAGGCTTTCCATTTCCAAAGAATTTCACCTTTGCGTGTCATGCGTAACACGACGTCGCCCATGACCTTTTGCGTTTTTCGAGGAGCATTCTTGTCGGTTTCGCTTGTGTAGTAGTCAGGCAGTGTTCGCATCTCAGTGCTGAGGATCAGGAAATCTCCGTTGGGATATTCCTGAAATGAGTGGTGAAAGGTAGGTGTATCGACCGGAATGGAACCTTCGGGACAGGGCTGGTTCCCAGGCCTTTGACTGGCGCACCAGCTAGCTACGGTGTTCCCCAGGTAATCGATTTCGATCAAGCGATTGTCTGAAGTAATAAAGACAATGTGTCCGTTGGCGATCGGCCGGTAGTCGGTGATCCGTGAATCAGTTTGGTAGTACCAGATTACTTCTCCTTCCGCATCAACCACTGCCAACATACCAAAACTCGAGTTAAACTCAGACTCGGCAGATTTTTTGTCTTCAACGAGTATTGGGATAACCCGGCGCGGATTGAAAAGAGTAAATCCTTCCGCCATTGCCTCAGGTGCATAAATCTCGACCTCGATTCGTGGCATTAACTCCGGTCGGTTGGGCAAGGTCGGGGTGGAAATCGTCAGAGGGCCGTTGAACGTTTCCTGGCCGCTGGCATCAGAAATGTGCACCGTCACAGTGTAAGTGCGGTCCGGCCTCATACCCACTACTGCCAAACCTTTTGTCGGATCTCTGTCCGGACCATATTTCAATACAAAACGATGACCATCAGTGGAGCCAATGATCTTAGTGGTGACGGGTCCGGATGCTTTGAAAGTCAACACTCCTGCTTGAGGTGCAGCAGGATTTGAGTTGGGAACAAGGCTTGGACTACTTCGAAAAGTCGGAGACGACCAAATTGTCGATCCACTGAGGAGTAGAATTAAGAGAAGAGAAGGCGTTTTTAAATCCGTATTCATCACAATGCAGTTTTTTGGCAGAGAACTAATTGATCATTCTCAATCAATTTCGGGACGCTAA
>JAPUIL010000185.1 GCA_027297085.1 Verrucomicrobiota bacterium
CTTGGCCTGCTGATATTCCTTCATCTGAAAATACGTTAAACCCAATAATAAGTAAGGCTCGGGACGTTTAGGATTCAGCTTAACTGCCTTATCCAAATACGACAACGCGTGCTCGTTCCGTTTCAAGCGATACGACACAAACCCTAGATGTAAAATACTATCGAAAAACGTGGGATCGATCTCCACGTTAGCTTGGTAGACTTGAATCGCCTTCTCATAATCTTTCATTTCTTCATACAACAAGCCAAGAAAGTCACGCACCCGTAATTCATTGGGCTTGTCATGTAATACAGCATTCAATTCCTCAATCGCTGCAGCAAAATTCCCTTGCTCTCCATAAATCTGCGCCTTCCGTACTTGCGCATGAAGATCACCCGGGGTTTGCTCAAGCAAGTAATCGAGATGTCCAAGGGCTTGATCCGCACCTTTTTGGGCAACATACAGACGGATAAGACGCAAACGAAATTCCCGATTATGCGGATTCACATCCTTCAAAAACGTTTCGATCCATTCAATGGCTTGCTGGGACTCGCCTGCCTCTTCTAAAAGTACCACCAATTTGCGATACGCACGTTCAAACGATGCATTCAGGCTAATAGCCTGCTCAAAATGCCCTAAAGCTTCCAGCTTTGCGCTCTTTGCTACCGCCGTAAGACCCAAATAATAATGGGCTTCTGCCGAGTCAGGGACATGTTGCAAAAGATTCCGAAACACGTCCTCAGCTTCCTCATACTCCTTCTCTGTTAATAATAAATTGCCATGCGAGAGATAGAGACGTTGCTCCACAGGAAATTGCCTCTCGCCTTCTGCAAAGATCTGCCCGGCTTGGTCACGTTTCTCGGCCCAGGAGAATATTTTTGCCAGATCCAAAAACATGGGCACAGTGGAAATGTCCTCGACGGGAATTTGCTGAGCCATGTTAACAGCGGCTGTCATTTGAGCCATGCTAAAATGAAGTTTGGCAATTCGAAACTTCAAGAAGACGGAACCCGGATCGAATGCCAACCCAGCCTGATAGGCTTCTAATGCCGTGACGCCATCGTTATTGAGTTCAGCCAGTGACCCTCGAAGAAAATGATAATAGGCTTGAGGATGGATAATTTCCTGGTTCGTAGAGGAAGGCTCCGGTCCAAGCGGACCAACATGAGGGGCAATCCCACAAGACGCAATCAGAAGCGGAATGCCTAACACAACCATCCTCACACGACTTAACCAAAGAAAAAAGGGATTGTTGAAAGGAACTCTACTTACCTGAGAATGAAGAAATATTTCCATACTATTAGCCTACACTATACCAGGCCGATTCTTGTTCGCTAAATTATGAAATTTAGCATAGTTCTCATGAAATTGAAGCGTAATTTCCCCTATAGGACCATTGCGGTGTTTTCGAATGAGAATTTTGGCAATGCCCTTGTCGTCTGTATCAGGATCATACACTTCTTCTCGGTAAATAAACATCACGACATCAGCATCCTGCTCAATGGCACCCGACTCCCGAAGATCTGCCAAAACGGGGATAGGAGGCTTTCGGTTTTCCACAGCCCGACTCAACTGTGAAAGTGCAACCACAGGAATGTTGAGTTCTTTCGCCAAGCCTTTTAAGGCTCTGGAAATATCAGAAATTTCCTGCTGTCGGGATTCGGACGTACTCCGGCCTTCCATCAACTGCAGATAATCAATAATAAGAAGATCCAGTCCGTGTTCAGCTTTGAGACGTCGTGCCTTTCCCCGCATTTGTTGAACCGTGAGATTTCCGGAATCATCGATAAAGATCTTGGCATCTTGTAATTGGCTCGCAGCATCCGTCAACCTTTCCCAATCCGGCCCTTTTAACTGTCCTGTCCTGACTGCATGAGAATCCAAATGGGCTTGGGAACTCAGCATGCGTAAGACGAGTTGCGCTCGAGACATTTCCAGGCTGAAAATTCCAACCACTGCGTTTGCATGCAACGCGGCATATTCAGCCATACCTAGAGCTAAGCTCGTCTTTCCCATACTCGGTCGACCAGCAATGATAATTAAATCAGACGGCTGGAGACCGGCCGTCAAATGATCAATGTCAAAACCCGTGGGCACGCCAGTAATTTTTTCTTGGCGGCTATAGAGCCGATCGACAATCTCAATACTTTCCTGCAGGATACTACGGACAGGAGCAAACGCTCCTCCTAAATGCCCTTGAGCCAAGCGAAAAATTTCGCGCTCGGCAAACTCCAGTAGCTCGTCCGTTTTGGTGGTGCCCTCATACGCTTTCATCACCACATCAGTAGCTGTTCGCACTAAACCCCGAAGCAATGATTTATCCCGAACAATTTGGCAGTGATAGCGAATATTGGCGGCACTCGGTACTATTTGCACCAATTCGGCAATATAGGAAGCACCTCCGACCTGATCCAGTTCCGCCGTGCCTCGTAAATAATCAGTGAGCGTAATCTGGTCAACAGGCTGATTGCGCTCGGATAAGCCTACCATGCTGCGATACACTATCTGATTCGCGGTTCGATAAAAATCCTCTTCCGACAAGATTTCCATGGACCGGTTAAGGGCAGAATTGTCCAACAGGATTGCACCCAGAACCGATTGCTCAGCCTCTAGGTTTTGGGGAGGGACTCGAACGTCAGATATTTCAGAAATTGCCATGAATCTCCTCTCGCAATCGTTGAGGCAATTCTTGAAGAGCGACTCGAGTTTGTCGGGGCTTCCGGGACGAACCCGAAATTTCCAATAAGAGAACCGAGGCAGACGGGCCTTTCTTTCGTTCATAGAGAATGACACGGGATAGCCCACGCCGCCGAGCCTCCTGAACCGCCCAGGGCAGTGAAGATGTGTGTACCCGTTCCAGCGCTTCCGCAATCACAGGAATACCAGCGGCGCGTAAAGTCTGAGCTAACAAAAACGATTCCCGCGATTGAGAAGCCGAAGCCAACAGGAGCACAGGGGCCAATCCATTGTTTCCCGCGTGTCCCCCACGTTCCAGAGCAGAAAACATGCGATCCAAATCCAAGCCAAACCCGATAGCTGGCCGATCTTGACCAAACCGACCAACTAAATGATTGTATCGCCCACCCCCACCAATTTCACTGCCTAACCCTGAAGTAAAGACATCAAAGACGACCCCGTCGTAATAATCAAATCCACGAAATTCTCCAAGATCTAACAACACATGCTGTTGAAAACCGGCATATTCCAACTGTTGAAACACCTGCTCCAAACGATGCAAGGGCTTCAATAATTGTGCATCTTTCCCTGCTATACGCTTGCCCCATTCCAGGACATCCTGCTGCCCACAGCGTTCAGGTACCTGTAGAATATTTCGGACGATTTTCCGGGGAAGACGTTCTGTAGCTAAAATCTGTTCTAACTGCGGTAAATCTTTATTGGCTGCGGCCAACTCCGCCTGCTTTCTCCCTGTTGCAGACAATCCAGATCGAGATAATAAGGCCTTAAAAAATCCCACATGTCCCAAAGAAATTTTCCATTCCTGCAGACCCACTTTTTCGAATAGGCCTGCCAGCATGGTCACCATCTCCGCATCGCCTTGTGACGTATCGTTCCCTATCAACTCAATCCCCACCTGAAACACTTCACGATCTCTCCCGCGATGCTCCAATTCATCGCGAAAGACGGTGGTTCGATAGGAAAAACGTAAAGGCAGTACGTCTCCCCCTAGCCCCATGGCGACCATTCTGGCAATCTGTGCCGTCGCATCGGGACGCAAGACAAGCATGCGCCCCGAGGTCCGATCAGAAAATTTATAACATTTGTCTAAGATTTCAGGGGCGAGTCCAACCGACAGAACATCAAGATATTCAAAGGTAGGAAGGATAATTTCCTGGTAGCCCCATCTGGCCAAGTAGCCCAGCAATTGGTCTTCGAGCTTACGGACACGTTGAGCCGTCTGAGGCAATAAGGTCGCGATACCAATGGGGATGAGGGAACGAGGCGGTTTCATAAGACCAATGTACGAGAGCCTACCAATGAAGCCATCCAGTCAAGGGTCATTAATGGAGAAAAGACGTCACACCAGGAGCCTGGCCAAGATTAGTCTATACAGTACAAGCAGGCAGAAGTATAAAGGAAGAAGTGAGAAGCAAAAGAGACCAAACCGGCAAGTTTCTTTTTCTTGCTCACTCTGTACTCTTCCCTTTTCACTTCTACCTTCTCACTTTTCCCTTCAGCCCCCCTCGTCACGATCGCTTGTCTCGGACAGGATCCTAGCTAAGATCGACCATGCGAACCAATAGGAGATCTTTTTCCTGTTTGAGAAGGTCTAATACCGAAGAAGAAAGGGGACTATCCAGCCCAATAATCAGGAGTGCTGATTTTCCCAACTCAACACGTGAGCATTGCATGCGTGCAATATTGACGTCATGTGTGCCTAAGATTTGCCCTACCATGCCAATCACGCCGGGACGATCCACATTATCAATTAAAATCATTTGCCCTTCAGACACCACTTCAACTTGGAACTGGTTGATTTCCACAATCCGAGGTTCTTGACCGTGAAAGAGTGTGCCCGCCAATGAATACGTTTGCGATCCAGCTTCGACCTTGAGTCGAATCACACTCGTAAAGTCACCAGCATCGCTGCTTTTGACTTCTTTCACTTCGATGCCACGTTCTTTGGCTACAATCGGAGCATTCACAAAATTAATCACATCTTCCAAAATTGGAGAGAGTAATCCCTTCAATATCGCCACAGTGATGGGAGCAACCGAAAGATGAGAGACCTCTCCCACATATTCCACCGTGACAGATTTAAGAGCCCCACCTAACACCTGAGCCTGGAAACGACCCATACGTTCGGCTAATGTTAAATAGGGTCGCAACTTTGGCAAGACTTCCGGCGCCACCGATGGAACATTCACGGCTCCACGAGCGATACCTCGTTTAAAATAATCCACGAATTGCTCTGCAATCCCAATCGCCACA
>JAPUIL010000186.1 GCA_027297085.1 Verrucomicrobiota bacterium
ACCTTAACATGCAATACCTCCCGCATCCGTGCTATGAGCTGCATTGCTAGAAGGGAATGTCCCCCCAGCTCGAAGAAATTATCATTAGCCCCAATTTCATCCAACTTCAAAACATCGGACCATATGAAACACAAGGTTTCATCAATCGAGTTACGTGGATTAACAAGCGGTTGATCCGTGTAGGAACTGTGGCTAACAGGATCTGGCAAGGCGTTTCGGTCAATCTTACCACCTAGGGTTCTGGGCAAACTCACTAAGCTGGTAAAAGAACTGGGGACCATAAATCCTGGAAGCTTTTGCTGCAGCATAGTCTTTAACTCTTGTATGGGCAGATCTATCTTCGGATTCGCAAGGACTACATATGCCGCTAGCCGTTTATCATCAGCATCACTTTTCTTTACCGCAACCGCACATTCTTTAACCACCGGATGCGATAAAATTGCAGCCTCGATTTCGCCGAGCTCAATCCGGTAGCCGCGAATTTTAACCTGATCATCAATTCTGCCGAGATAAATTAAGTTTCCAGATACATCCAAGCGAACCATATCACCAGTTCTATAGAGACGTGATGCCCCTTCTTTGTTAAAAGGATTCGGAATAAATTTCTCAGTCGAAAGCGCTGGTTGATTCAGATATCCACGCGCTAGTCCCTTCCCACCAATACACAATTCCCCAGCAACCCCTTTCGGCAAAGGATTTTGTTTAGAATCGAGCACGTAGGCCTGCAGATTATCTACCGGTTTCCCAATCGGTATTCCGGTAATTTGCGCGTCATTTTTATAGTCTGTAAGATCGTACCAGCTTGCTCCAATGGTAGTTTCCGTAGGACCGTAACTATTGATTAGCCTGACTTTCTCTCCCACCTCCTTTTTCCAATGAGCTAGAGGTTGAGCTTTAACGGCTTCACCTCCGATAATGACCATGCGGGTAGTGGAAGGCACAAAACAATCTTCAGTGTTCATCTCCGCCACCCATGAGTGCCAGTACGCGGTCGGAAGTGGTAACAGTGAAATGCTCCAATCCTCACAGCACTTCACAAATTGCCCAGGGCTGCTAAGCATCTCCTCGCTTCGAAGCACCAAGGTTGCCCCCGAAACCAGTGCGCAGTATATCTCCTCGGCGCTTGCATCAAAGCTTAACGAAGAAAACTGCAGGATTCGATCTTCTGAGGTAACCCGATAATAGCGGTTAGCGGATAGAATGTAATTTACCAGAGAATGGTGTTCAACCAATACTCCTTTTGGCTTACCTGTAGACCCCGAGGTGTAGATTGTATACGCCAAATGTTTTCCAGAGACCTCCACTTCCGGATTGCTAGTATTGTTGATTGCTGAACCTGCCTCTAACGATTCTAATAAAAGGCACTGAACACCGTCTGAAGGAAGAGAATCTATAGCATTTTGAGATGTCACAATAATCGACAGCTCCGCATCTTCTTTCATGTATTCCAAACGGCCTTTAGGGTAAAGAGGATCAAGCGGAAGATAGGCCGCCCCGGCTTTAAGAATACCAAGTATTCCCACCACCATGTTAATTGATCGATCTAAGCAAATACCCACGAGAGTATCCTGAACAACTCCTTTCTCTATGAGCTGATGTGCGAGATTATTTGCCCGTGTATTCAATTCGCTATACGAGACAACATGACCTTCATGAAACACCGCTATGGAATCTGGCTGTGATTCAGCCTTTTCCTCAAACAATCGATGAATAGGAATATCGGTTGGATAATTGACATCGGAACCCATACATTGCTTAACAACTTCTTCCTCCTCCTCAGTACTCAACAATCGGATACAGCCTAAAGTCCTATCAGTATGAGCTACAAGGTCCTCAAGGAAGTTTCCAAAATATCGCATTAACCGGGCAGCAGATTCCTCGGAAATTATGTTAGAATCGTAACGAAGGCCTACCTCATCCTGGCTTTCGGGAAGAAGCAGAAGACATGCATACCCCGCAACAGGAATCTCATCGTTAAGTGATGAGACCTGCCACACCCCTAAGGGCAATTTGTTAGCGGAGCGAAGCTCCTCCTTTGCGAACAAAACAGGATCCCTGAGAATCAGATCTCGTCCGTATACGGAGTGCCTTGAAAGCTCTGTGAGTTTCTCTTGGAGATCCGCTAACAAAGAATTAATGGTAGTAGTTGAGTTCAGCTCAAATCGGCATGGCAGGCAGGGGGAAAGCAAGCCCAGCTGATCTCTCCACTTCGAGAAACTTTCTTGTGATAAAAACTCAATATCATACGTGTCCTGGCCACTCATTCGACCCACAAAAGCCCCCCAAGCCGCCAGAAGGTAATCGCGGTGCGTCCCAGAGGTTCCAAGTGAATGAAACGCGGATTCTATATTGGCTGGGATGGAAAGCGTTATCTGGGATTCATTACCCGCTTTTACAATTTTAGGCGGCAAGGCATAGGGAACCAAAGAAACTTGACGCAATCCACCCAATCGTTCTCGCCAGTATGATTCGTGCCGTATAGCCACCCGGTCAGCACGCAGGATCCCCTGAATATGCGCCGTGTCCAAAAGGGGCAACTGATCACCCACTTTTAAGTTATGTGCGGCAGCACACTCTGAAATTGCAAGAGCAGCTCCATCCATTGAAACGAGTTCGCGGATAAATATCGGCTTGGAAGCAGTGGCAACCGTCAATCCTTCTTCATTTATATCAACAAGGGTCCCTGGACTTGATGAGCAAGATTGGTCGAGTATCGAAAAAGCCCTTACAACATAATACTGATCTTCAATACGGACCTTTGATAAACCGATTGGATTATACAACGGACCAAAATCAAGAGCTCGTCTTGCAGCATCAATATCTTCGGCTGACTGGCTCCAATCGATAATACAAGCAGGAGTTGGTCGCATAGTCCGATTAAAGTAGGTCCTCTGTTTTAGATCCTGCTTTGTGAGGGTAACAGTGCCGGAAGTTAGCTCACCGATAAGGTCGCGAAAGCCTGAAACTCCTGCCGCAATACACTTTAAGCCAAGGCTTAAGAAAGTATCGCTTTTTGCAATCTCAACCGGCACCTGCTTTAAAATATCCCCAGCATCAATTTTATCGGTCATTTGGTGCCAGGTAACGGCATATTTAGTTTCACCCTGAATAATCGCCCAGCCAGGAGCATTCACTCCAGCAAAACGTGGAAGAGGGCCATCGTGGAAATTGATCGCACCTTCTTTGGGAAGCTGAAGTACATCAGAACTAAGTACACGTGGATTAAGGATACTGAAAAGATAATCAAAGGGCTCGGATTCAAGAAACGTTTTAAGATCCTCATCCGGCCCGGCACATGGCAGATTCTGAGACTCTGCCCAATCTACGATGGCTTTATCAGTAGTGGAAATCCCGCATACATGAACACCGTGTTCCCGAAGGACATCAAAGACTTCTGTGGGCATTCTACCAACCCCAACAAGGAAGCAGCTAAAGCCTGCCTTTAAAGTGCCACTTCTTGCCTGTGCAGTCGGCCCTGCACTCCGTGGGTCGCTCCCACTATTGGACGTTTCGCTACCGTTTTCAAGCTGACCATACTCTACAGAAGAACTCTCAATGAATTCAGTCAGTTCTGCTATTGAAGGATTATTGAATAAATCCCGTATTGACAGTTGGAATTTGAGCTCTTCCCGAATTCTTATAATTAAGAGGGTTGCAACCAATGAATTGCCGCCCATACTGAAGAAATCCCCATAAATATCCACCTCATCCCTATGAAGCAGATCCTTCCATATTTTTACCAAGTGGTTCTGCGTAGGCGTTCCAATTTGCTTACCCAGGTTGGACGGTTTATTTGCGCTAGAATAAGTGGGCTCCGGCAGTGCTTTAGGATTTATCTTCCCCTGCCGAGTACGAGGAAGTTCATCCATTAGAATAATCGAGGAAGGCACCATTGCGGCAGGAAAACGTTCTTTAAGAAATCCTCTAAGATCTTTCTCCGTAATGCTGGAATTGTTAAGAGCAACCGCATAAGCTGCTAACATTGGTTGCCCCAGCACATCTTTTCGCACTACCACAACTTGTTGAGCAATAGATGGGTGCTCACCCAATACCGACTCGATTTCCCCAAGCTCTATTCGAATTCCTCGTATCTTTACTTGACTGTCAAATCGACCTAGGAACTCAATTCTGCCGTCGGGCAATCGTCGACCAAAATCTCCCGTTCGGTATAGTCTGTCCGTTTCGACTTCGGAGAAAGGGTCTGGCAGAAAAGCGGATGCAGTGAGCTCTTCGTCGCTAAGATAACCACGTGTTACCGCTTCGCCTCCTATGAATATCTCACCGGCAACTCCAACAGGCTGATGACGATTGTTGGTATCTAAGATATAGGCACGTACATTCGCCAATGGGCGGCCTAACGGCACAGTTAATTGCGAATCATTAAGACCCTTGAGATCTATTTCTTGTATAAGTACACCAACCGTTGTCTCTGTCGGCCCATAGTGATTCCAAACACGACAGCTTGGTCGAAGTTCCTTAATCTCCTGAAGTAAAGACAGCGGCAATCTTTCTCCACCCAACAAAAGCCTGCTTTTTGGTAACAAACATCCGGTTTTGTTAGACGTCAGAAGTGCTGAAAGATGGGCCGGAGCAATCTTGAGGTTATCGATTTGATGACGCTCGAAATAGTCCGCCAACTCCAATGGGTTAAGTGAGAGCTCGAAAGGAATAAGGTGTATGGTTCCACCAGAATGAAACGCCGGAAAAATAACGCTCTGGCTCGAATCCACCGTCAGCGGTTGCAGCATGGCATAAGTTCCGGCCTCCAGCTCACAGCCCTCACTAAAAGCATAAACGTAATTCCTTATCTGACGGTGCTCAACCAATACGCCTTTAGGACGCCCGGTGGAACCAGATGTAAAAAGGACATAGGCAAGATTTCTAAAATCAGTTACTGGTTTCGGATTGGATTCTGACAATCTGGACCATTCACCATCTTGATCTAAAAACAATACCACCCCATCGTCAGTAAAAAGTGAGGCGTTGTTTGAAACGGTAACGATCACCTTGATTTCAGCATCCTCAATTAGAAGCTTGAGCCGTTGCGGAGGAGATCTTGGATCGATTGGCACATAGGCACCACCTGCTTTGAGAATACCTAAAAGCCCAACAAGCATTTCCAGTGAATGATCTATGCAAATAGCTACTGGATTATCCGGTCCTATGCCTAAACCACGCAAATGATGCGCCACTTGGTTGGCTCGAATATTCAACTCACGATACGTCAGCTTTGCTTCATCACAAACAACCGCGATGGCATCAGGTGAATTTTCCACCTGCAGCTCGAAAAGCTCATGAATGGTTCCTTCAAGCGGATAGTCCCGAGCCGTATCATTCCACTTAATAAGTGAATTTTCGCCCTCTTCTTCGCTTAGCAGATTCAGTTCTGAAATCTTCTTTCCGGGATCTTCAACAATACTCTCCAGTAACGTTGTCCAATGGCTGTGAATCCGCTTGATACGATCCTCACTGAAAAGATCGGAGTTATATTCGAACTTGCTCGCCCACCCATCCTTATAACGTTCAACCGTCAGTCCGATATCCACCTTGGAAGTATGAGTACTCAAAATCCTCCCGGCACACCGGACATCATCAAATTCTATTTTCACTTCAGGAAAATCTTGTAGGGCAAAGGTAGTCTGAAAAAGTAGGATGCGACTGTTATCACGCCGTAACTTTAATTCATTTATTAGCCTTTCGTAAGGCACTTTCTGATGCGCATAGGCATCAACCGAAGTCTCTCGAACGCGTTTCAGTAACTCCCGAAACGTACTATTTCCCGAGGTATCCGTACGCATAGCCAAAGTATTGATGAAGCAACCAATTAACCCCTCGATTTCCGATCGATTCCTATTGGCAATGGGCACACCCACCACCAAATCCTCCTGCCCTGAGTATCGATGCAGAAGTACATTGTAAGCTGCGAGAAGAATCATAAAAAGCGTAGCACCCTCCTCGCTCGCGCGTTGCCGTAGCCTTTGTATCAACGCATCATCTAATTTTAAAGGCAGCTCCTCTCCAT
>JAPUIL010000187.1 GCA_027297085.1 Verrucomicrobiota bacterium
TGAAGGGAAAGTTTGAAAACCTCTGGTTTTCAAACTTTGAGAGCTGAGGGAAAAGACCGGAACGGCAGCAAGCTATCTCCTTCATTTAGATATGCGATACGAAGTGTAGGAGGTAGCTTTCCTGCCTTGAGCTTGTCGAAATGGCTGCCGAACAGTACCGAACGCAAGGACATCACCCATATCAAAGATGTTCGCTCAGTCTTTGCGAAGTAAGGAGAATGAATAGTTGAAGGCTGACAATTGACGCCGTGTTTGTGCCTTTCATACCCTGTGGTCTCTGCCACAAGGTCTTGATTCGTGATGAGCAGGAGCAACAAGGTCTTGGACTTGGGCTTTCGATCGTTGAGAGTCTCTGCAAAATTTACGGCGGATCCCTGTCGATTACCAGTAAGCCAGGGGAGGTGACCCGGGTCATACTCCGTTTGCCACTTACCAGAGCTTAAATGACTGGAATTGTTGGCGGGCTTGAATAATTTGTGGCCCCTGCTGTTTTTTATTGTGACGTTAATGAGTTGCATTGGCTGAACCGGTACTTACAGTACCGCGCTTTAATCTCTTAAATTCTTATGAATAACAAAGGTCTTTTTTCAATTATCGTGGTTGCGATCATCATCGTGGTCGTTCTTTTATTCGGCTCCCGGTTTGTAAAAACGGTTGCACCTGGTTATGTGTCCGTAGCGTCTCTGTTCGGAAAAGTGGTGGAAACACCCTTCAATGCCGGTCTGCACATTCCGGTCAATCCGCTTTACCAATGGCACGATTTCGATGTCCGGTCCGATACCATTACAGAAACAGCCAGTGTGCCTTCGCAGGATCAGTTGCAGACCCGAATGGATGTCAGCGTGAAGTTCCGTCTCAACGCGGAGGAGACTCCAAACACACTTCAAAGGTTTGGGGACAAAACCCGTCTTGTAACTTATCAGTTGATACCTTCCCTTCGTTCGAGATTGCGCGAGGCGGGTAAAACCATTCATCGGGCAGAAGATTTCTTTCTTGAGGAAACTCAGAACAGGTTGCAGATACAATTGTTGGCGGACTTGAGGACCAGCTTGGACGAAAAAGGTCTGATCATCGAGGAAGTCCTCATTCGTAGTATCGACCTTCCGCCGTTCATCATGAAAGCCATCGAGGCTAAAAAAGAACGCGAACAGGAGGTGGAAAAACAGAAAGCTGAACTGGAGCGTTTTAAAACAGAAGCAATGCAACTCGTAGCGCAAGCAGAAGCCGAACGCCTTGCAGCTGAGGAGGAGGCGATGAAACTTCGTGTTCTGGCGGATGCAAAAGCCTACGAAATCGAAAAGGTCAATAAGGCTATCGCAGGTAACCAGGCCTACATCCAACTTCAGGCCCTGAAAGCCTTGGAGAAAATCGCCG
Source organism: Verrucomicrobiota bacterium (assembly GCA_027297085.1). Lineage (GTDB taxonomy): Bacteria > Verrucomicrobiota > Verrucomicrobiia > Opitutales > UBA2995 > UBA2995. Next base: position 1,375 of record JAPUIL010000187.1, read on the forward strand.
AAGATCCTGCAGCGAAAATCTATTTCATGGATGGCAACAGCCCCATGCCGCTTCCCTTGCTTCACATGGGAGAAATGGGACAAAAATAATTTTATCCGGTAAATTTGAAAAGCGGGCTCCAAATATGGAGTCCGCTTTTTTGTACGCTCCGTGGAGACTACTATCAGCAAAGTATATACAGGGTTTTTGTAAAATCGTTGTCAATCAATGCCCGGTTTTTGGGAAAATTCGGATTTGGGAAAAGGACTCTTTGATTTAGGGAGAAATTTAATCCGCGATATGAATACAGCCAAAATCAAAGAACCATCCTCGCTCTCCCGAAGAGATTTCGTTAATTTAGCATCCAAAGCGTCTGCCAGTGTTGTGACAGGAGTCACTGCTGCTCCTAAGAACGTGACGCCAATGCGCGACAGCAAGAAATCATTTGAGGATGCAGGGACCCAGGCGGCCATGCAGGCAGCCAGTGCAACTGAATTGCCCAATATTGATGAGTATCGCACCCATGCAGCTAGCCTCCCAAAGCTGAGTGTAATTGCCCTGACTCGTTGCGGTTTCGGACCAACTCCAGAAGCTATTGCTGATTTCGAAAGTATGGGAGTGACCGACGAGGAACGCCTTTCCAATTGGTTGGATAAACAACTCAATCCGGATAGTATTGCCGATGCCGATTGTGACGCCAGGATACAGGCAGCCGGATTTACCACCCCGGGTAAGACGTTGCGACAAGCATGGCAGCAATATGCCGACGCGAGTTCTAACACCCGCCGGCAGCCGGTTGTTGAGCTTGAGCGTTTAAACTTCATGCGCGCTGCTCACAGTAATAAGCAGCTGTTCGAAGTCCTGGTAGATTTCTGGCACAACCATTTTAACATTTATGGATGGGGCACTTACATCGATGCCGTATTCATGAATTGGGATGAACAGGTGATTCGCAAAAACGCCCTGGGTAACTTCCGCGAATTTATTGAAGACATGACCAAGCATACGGCCATGTTGTATTACCTCGACAACTACACCAATACCTCAGCCGGGTTTAATGAAAATTTCGCCCGCGAGTTATTCGAATTACATTCCATGGGAGCGGAGAATTATTACGGGGTTATTCCAAGGGATGAAGTTCCTAGATACGCCGACGGGACTCCCCGAGGTTATGTAGATGCAGATGTATATGATGCTGCTGAATGTTTTACCGGCTGGACTGTCAATGATCGTGGTGAATTTGGCGACTACGGCGATTTCCTATACCGCAACGACCATCACAGCCAGGGAGAAAAACGAATATTGCAGCAGGTGATTCCCGCTTTTGGAGGGGAATCTGATGGCTACAAAGTCTTGGATATAGTAGCTTATCACCCTGGCACAGCCCGCTACGTATCCAGGAAACTCTGTCGGAGACTCATCATGGACAATCCTCCTGAAAGTCTGGTCAGACAGATCGCGGATGTATTTATGGCCAATAAAGATGAGCCGGATCAATTAAAACGGGTCATCCGGGCAGTTATTATGTCCGATGAATTCCGGTCCACATTTGGTGAAAAGGTAAAACGTCCCTATGAAATGGCTGTCAGTGCTTTTCGCGCTACCGCCGCAGAGTGGCCGTTTGACCTTGAAAGCAGCGATGGAAATCGGGTTCTAGATTACCTGGAAAGCACTGGACAAGGCCTTTTCAGGCATCCTACTCCCGACGGCTATCCAGACGTTAAAGAAGACTGGTTGAGTACCAATCCGATCATGAGCATTTGGCGATTGATGATCTATGTCGTTGATGATTCGAACAACGACATTAGGAACCTTCGTATTGAAGAGACCACCCCGTCCAGCGTCCGATCTGCTGCCGGCCTTGTGGACTATTGGGTCGATCGCATCCTTGGGCGTTCATTGCCTGCAGGTGAGCGAGAAGCTCTTGTTGATTTTATGGCTGATGGGCGTAGCGAAAGTATGGATACGCTCTGGGATTCCAATTCCGATGTGGGTCGCCGTCTTCGTTACATGGTCGGTCTTATCCTGATGTCACCAACTAATTTCCTTCGTTAACCTTTAATTACCCACTTCCATGCATACCACACGCCGCAGATTTATTCAGGGTTGTTGCTCAGCAATTGCCGCCATGAGTGGTTCCAGGATAACTGGAACCATGTTCGATCAAGGTTCACCCCTCGTTAACCAGGCCGATGGGTCTACCAGCACGGGTGAAATTCTCGTAGTTCTTTACCTGCGAGGCGGTATGGACGGTCTCAATTTCATTCCACCTGTTGCGGGAGACAGCCGCGGTTTTTACGAAAGCTTCAGGCCCACCTTAAAAATCCCGACCACCGGCGAAAACGCCGCATTGCCCTTGAATGGCGAGTTCGGCATGCATCCTCGTGCGACCGCACTTCATGAAATTTTTCAGAATGGCAATCTTGCCATCGTAAACGCAGTTGGGAATGCGGGTTCTCGGAGCCACTTTGATGCCCAAACCTATATGGAACTTGGCACACCTTTTGTTAAGACGACGAAATCTGGGTGGCTGACCCGTACCTTGGGAACTCAGCCGGACCTTCCTCCCGACGTCTTGCTTCCGGTCTTGGCCGCCGGATCTTCTGCTCCAACTTCCCTATTTGGTGAGCAGTCCACTTTAAATATGTCAAATGGGAGTAGCATTGGATTTTCAAATGCCCATTGGGACATGCGAGACGATATAAGGAAGGCTGTCCGCGACCTGTATTCTGACGGATTCAGCCTGGTTAAGGACGCAGGTCTTCAGGCCCTCAACGCAGCCGACATCATCGAAACTTTTGGTAGCGAAAGTTACAATCCTGCCAATGGGGCTGAATATCCCAACAATGGTTTGGGCCGCGATCTCAGGACAATTGCCAGTATGATCAAACTCGATCTCGGTCTTCGTGTCGCGACGGTCGACTATGGAGGTTGGGACACCCACGATACCCAGGATTACGCGCCCAACAATGGAAACTTCTCCAACAAAATTGGAACGATAAGCGATTCTCTCGCGGCTTTCTATAAAGATCTGGACGGCAGTGAAGCTAATTCTCTTTCCAAGCGAACAACGGTACTAGTAATGAGTGAGTTTGGACGCCGCGTACGTGAAAATGCCGACCGTGGAACTGATCATGGCTCTGGTAATGTGTTCCTGGTTATGGGTGGCTCAGTTAAGGGTGGGGTTCACGGAACTTTCCCGGGATTGCAGAATGATCAATTGTTTATGCAGACAGATCTTAAGCCTACAACTGACTACCGCACTATTCTGAGTGAGGTGATCATTCGACGTATGGCCAATCCAAATATTGGAAACATCTTCCCTGGATTTGATGAGTATCAACCATTGGATTTAGTAGAAGGTATCGACCTTACTCCGCAGTATGGACCCGGCCAGCCTGAGGCCCCGGTTGTATCCGAATTGCTCACTTTGGGTGACAATACCATCCAGGTGACCTGGAACGAAGTGGACTTTGCCAAAGGTTACCGGGTTGAGATGAGGACGGATGAAGCGGGGGACTGGGAAATCGTTCAAATATACGGCGACGAATCGCAAACTACCTATCTGGCTTCCGATCTTGTTGCTGGCGGGTATTATGAATTCCGGGTACATGCATTCAACGATGCCGGGAACTCCGAGCGCTCCAACGCATCCGCCGCATTCAACAGGAGTGCATTGGAAAACTGGCGTTTTACACACTATGGCCGGATCGACAATGCCGGAGATGCGGCCGACGATCTAGACATCAATGATAACGGCGTGACCAATCTTTTGGCCTTTGCACTGAATCTCGATCCGCTCGATAATCATGTTCGGAAGACCGACGGATTAACTCCCGGCATGCCTGATTCCAGAATGGAAGACGGCATTGCGAAATATCGTTTTCTCAAACCCGGTGGCCGTGATAATATCGATTACAAGGTTGAAATTTCCACCAACCTCGTGAACTGGATTACCGTGCCATTATCTACGGTTGCAACAACCGGTATTTATGAGGAAATGGAAGCTTCAGCTCCGCAGAATTTCAACCCGTGTTTCTTCCGCCTGATCGTAGATCGAATCGATACCTAGTGTAGGCGTAGGCCGCTTTAAATAATGAAACAGTGATTTCTGCTTTTTGTGACGACTTCGGGGTCATTCCTTGCAGTCATGCATGTCACCTGTCCTGAGCTTGCCGAAGGAATGCGGGATTGAAGGTTTGACCCGAAAGGCACTCAATTAAGCGGTTTTTTGTCAAATATCGAAGCAAGACCGGCTTCGGGGTCATTCCTTGCAAGCGCCGTGCCTAGCCATCATGTCCATCGTAGCTGGAGCGAAGTTGGAAGCCTGTCAAGGCGACGGCTGATGCATGCCAATGCGGGATTTAAGGTTTGACCCCCTCGAAAGGAAATGGACCGTAGATTCGCTTATAGCGGCCTTAAGTGAGTGCCATTCAGGTTTGACCCCCTGCTCGACGCTACACTAGTTTCCATTCTGATTTATTCGCAGAGAAGAAGATTTTCTGACGCAACTTTTAAGTCAGGAAACTAGAGCTGACGAATGTTTATGGGTGAAAGACGAGGGCGGTATCTGCATCCACCCTCGTCCTACAGTAAAAGGTTATTTCGACCAGGTCGCTCCGATACGGAACTCGGTTCCGTAGCGTTCGAATCCTGGATTTTCCCCGATCAACCGGCGGCCAACGCCGTTGTGATACGTCCGCAAGAGTTCGTCGGTGAGGTTTTTCATAGTCAGGTAGATTTGCCAGCTATCGTCGATCTGATAAGAGATTTTAGCGTCGAGTGAGGAAAGTTCATCCCGGTATAAGTCCTCTTGGGCTTCACCTTCAAGTTCGTCAAAAATCGCTTCACTCTGATAGGTGTAGGCAAGCCTGGCTTCAAATCCATTACGTTCATAGTAGACCTGAAGGTTGTAAACGGTATCGGCTTGATTAAAGAAAGGAAATTTTTCACCAGGACGTTCCGGTACCGTAACTTCGGAATCCATGAGTGCAATATTGGCCAGAATTCCAAAACCATCAAAAGGTTCGGGCAGCATTATCAGATCCTGCTGGTAGTTGAACTCGATACCTGAAATGTGGCCTGGATCAGCGTTGCTCAGGGTTTCTTCATTGTATTGATCAAATACCACACCCAAGAATTCGAAATTATCGAATTCTTGGTTGAATTGGTAGATGGCGTTTTCTATGCGCTTGTAAAAACCGCCGATCGAGAAGACTCCGGAATTTTCTGCAAAATAGTAATCCAGAGAAATGTCGTAATTGGTACTTTCATACGGTTGGAGATCCGGGTTGCCAATTTCGTTGCTGGCGGAAAATACCCCGGGCTCATATTCATCTTCCTGGATCCGAAGCTCCGAGATCGGTGACGAATCGGGATAATCAGGGCGGCCGAGGTTGGTGGTTATGGACGCACGAAACTGCAGGTTAGAATCTATGATCCACTTCAAGTTAACCGACGGCAAAACATTCGTATACTCGTTATTGTCGGCTATAAAAATCGCCTCGGATTCCTCAAAGGGAAGTTCATCGATCTTGGAAATCTCCGGGGGATGATCCGTTCGGATTCGGTCGACAAAAGAGAAAGCGCTCACCGTGACATCGGTTTTCTCCACCCGAACCCCGCCGGTCAAAATGACATCCGGGGTCAATTCTATGGAAGCCATGGCGTAATAGGCGAAAACCTCTTCTTCCATGGTGTAGTCGTCTTCGATGGAGTTCGATGTAGAACCTCTTTCATCAAAATCGTAATCCCCAGGATTGGCCGCTTTGTGTGCAAGCATGGCGAGATGGTCAACGATCCACACCGTACCTGCCGTATCGGCGAAGGTGTAGGGTATTCCTTGATTGTAATCAAGAAGTGTTCTCCCGAGTCCTGCGTCTGCCAAAGTGTCGTATCCCCTATAAGGAAACCTCAGGTCTGTATCATCCACGAATTTATCCCGGTTGAGCCATTTGAACCCGGTTTTAAAGGTGGTGGATTTGCCATTCCAATCACCTTCCCAGAGGGCATCGAAATCGACGGTCACGGTATCTTCTTCTACTATGGAGGTGATGGTTCTCAGGCGTGAGATTCTCTGAAGCTCCGGTTGACTGGGGTGGAGACCGCCCGTAAAGGATGTGTTGTAAGTGGGAGAGGCAAAACCCTCAGGACTTACCCAAAATAGAACCGGATTTAGCGCCGCGACATCATCAATGTCTCCCCGGGATGACGTTGTATCCTTGGCTTCGTTATAATTGAGCAAGGGGTTCAACTCTTTGGCATTGGTGAAGTTAAGGTTACCTTCGATAGACCAGGAATCGGAGATCTGCTGCTGACCACCAAAAACAAATTGTCGAACCGGGCGCTCCTGAATTTCATAACGGGTTTCATTTTCGAGGCGGTAGCGCGTAAAGTAGGTTTCCGTTAGGGAGCTGGATCCTATGTCGCCGCGGTTTCGAATGGTAAACTCCGGGCGGACTTCCTCATCGTTGTACTCCGTGAAGAAGGTGCGGAACCAGACAAAAGTATCTTCGTCCGGGCTGTATTCCAGGTTGGCTGTCATACCGTAGCGTTCGCGTTCTCCGATGGCGGAGCCGAATACAACGCGGCTCGGAACCAGCTCATTGTCGAAGCCGGCACCGTTTTCCGGATTGCCGATATCGGAATTTTCGTACATGATGGATAAGTATTCACGATACCAGTAATTGGCGCCGATGAAGAGTCCCCACTCTTCGTTGTCCCCGAATCGATCAGCCCAGTTGAACTGGAATGAATAGATGTCACTTTCAGTAGCAAAATCGTTGTATCCATATTCGGCATTAAACATGGAAAATGCTCCTGGGAAATCGAAAGCACTAGGTGTTAAAATATTGATGGTGCCTCCGATAGATTGGCCGTCCATATCCGGCGTGGTTACTTTAAAGACTTCAATACGCGAGATAGACGATGCACTCAGCACGTCCAAAGGAGCGGCTCGGCCGGAGCGTCCGTCCGTATCCGATACGGCAATGGTCTGTCCGTTTAAGGTAACATTATTCAAAATGGGATCAGCTCCACGAATCGATACATAGCGGCCTTCTCCCTGATCGGGCACGAGGTAGATCGATGTGACGCGTTTCAAGGCTTCAGCAATGTTGGAATCAGGTAGCTTTCCGACAGCATCTGCCGCGATCACATCTTTGAGGCTGAGTGAATTCCTGGCCTCCTGCCGTGCAAGCAACAGCGAATCGCGGAAACCCCTCACTTCGTATTGTTGCAATGTTACAATGTCTTCGTCTTCCTGGGCGTATCCCATAGGCAGGATTACAGTTACAGCCGATGCGAAGACTATTATTTTGGCAATATTGGATAAGCTCAATGTAAGTTTGTTTGATTTCATGACGTGAGAACTCGGGTTGAATGTTGCTTTAGAGGAAATCGGTTAGATATTTGAATCTTCAGTCTAAAAGATATCTAAAACCATTTGTAAGTGTGTGCATGAACATATGACATATGTCAATTATTAAGGGGTGATTTTTGTAAAACATAGGGTTTCCTTAAAAAAAACTGCCTGAGTTTGTTTTCGCCGAATAGTTTGACCCTGGCATTGAATCGCAACTAGGTTCATGATTGTGTCGGTTCTCCGGCCCTCGGTACCTCCAAGCTTGTTTCGTCGCTGATTATCGCGATGACTGTGTCATTGCATTCGGTACATCGAGCCCCAAAGCCTGAAAGGTTGCTTTGCCGCGATGCCCCGTACCTTGCTGAGGAGCGGCAAAGTGACGGCGAAGATACTCACTTAGTTTCTTAGTTTGCCTTATCAGCGCTTTTTCAAATTCGCCTGATACCGCATCTGCAAAAGCTCTACCCCCAGGGCAAATCCCATGGGCAGGTAAATATATGCTTTTTCCACATGCTGGTGCATGCCCTCCAGAAAAATGGTAACCCCGATGGTTATCAGGAATGCCAGCGCAAGAATCTTGAGCCCCGGATTTTTCATGATAAACTCACCGACTTGTTTGGCGAATATTAGAATGATGGCAAAGGATAGAACAACTGCGGTTGTGATGACCCACAATTCGCGAGTCAGACCGACGGCCGTTAACACGGAGTCCACGGAGAATACAATATCCAGCAGGACAATCTGTAATAGGGCAGCAGTAAATTGAGAAGATACCTTGCCGGTTTTATGGGCCTGTTCTTCATCCTTCATCTCCACCGTGTGATGAATTTCAACAACTGCTTTATAAAGTAGAAACAGGCCGCCGGCCATGAGGATAAGATCACGAATGGAAAACTTGGCAATTACTGGATTTTCCATGGACGCTAACGCCACTATCACGAACAACATGACCAGCCTCGCTACCATGGCCAGTACCAGGCCAAAAATACGGGCCTTCTGCCGAATCTCTTCCGGCAATCGGCTCACCATTATGGAAATGACCAGAATGTTGTCGATGCCGAGGACGAGTTCCAGGCCGATCAAGAGGGCGAGGGTGGCAAGGGCGTCTCCTGTCATAT